>DATGHB010000383.1:0-4591 GCA_035308265.1 Roseiarcus sp. | reverse complement strand
CGTCAACAACCGCAAGTTCTTCGGGTCGCTCCTCGCTGGCGTCGACCATCTCCCCACGACCTATAACCGCGAGCATCAGGCCTTCACCAAGGGCGAGCCGGAATGGGGCGCCCATCTCGCCGACGCGCTCGAGGGGATCGTAGCCCTGCACGACGCTTCGACCGTCGCCGCGGTGATCGTCGAGCCGATGGCGGGCTCGACCGGCGTGCTCCCGGCGCCCAAGGGCTATCTGAAGCGGCTGCGCGAGATCTGCGACAAGCACGGGATCCTGCTCATCTTCGACGAGGTCATCACCGGCTTCGGCCGCCTCGGAACCCCCTTCGCCGCCGAGCGCTATGGCGTTCAGCCGGACATGATCACCTTCGCCAAGGGGGTGACGTCCGGCACGGTGCCGATGGGCGGCGTGATGGTGCGCAAGCCTATCTACGACGCCTTCATGAAGGGGCCGGAGAACGCGATCGAGCTCTTCCACGGCTATACCTATTCCGGCCATCCGCTCGCCTGCGCCGCGGCCTTGGCGACGCTCGACGTCTATCGCGACGAGCGCCTGTTCGAGCGCGCAAAGAAGCTCGAGCCCAGATGGTACGACGCGATCATGAGCCTGAAAGGCCTGCCCAACGTCCTCGACATCCGCTGCGTGGGCCTGACCGGCGCGATCGACCTTGCGCCGGTACAGGGGAGCCCCGGCGAGCGCGTCCAGCGCGCGCTCGATCACGCGTTCTTCAAGGACGGAATCATGATCCGCCCGGCCGGCGACACGATTGAGCTCACCCCGCCGCTGATCGTCAGCGAGGATCAGATCGGCGAGATCATGGACAAGGTGGGCGCGTCGATCAAGGCGGCGGCCTGAGCCTTTCGGCGGCAAGGCGAGGGCGTGCGACGCCGACACCGGAAAGCCCACCTCCCGGGCCGCGGACTCGCGGCTTGAGGCGGCATATAACTGTTTCTGCTTGCAAAAAGGTGCGATTGCCGGAGGGGCCCCGCACACCCATCTAGAGCGGAATTGGATCGGCGTATGGACGGCGCCGAACGCGAATCGGCAAGGCGACCCCCAGGATGAATGAAACAGCAATACCGATCGCTCGGGACCAAACGGGCGTCGCCGCATTGACCGGGGCGCCGAAGGACCATCTCGCCCCGGCGGAGGTTATCGAGCGCGCAGCCGAGTTCAACGCGTGGGCGACCGACGAGGGTCTGCGGGGCGCGACGGCCCGCGAGCTTTTCGAAGGCTATTGCCGGAAGCTCGGCGCGCTCGGCTTCGAGCTTTTGCGCGCCTACGCCTCCACCCAGACGGTGCATCCGCAATGGACCGGCTACGGGTTCACATGGAAGCGCGAATGGCAATCGGCGCGCGAGCAGCAGTTCGCCCGCGGCCCGGTTTCGAAGGAATGGCTGTCGAGCCCATTCTACGCGCTTACGCAGCGTTCGCTCGCCGGCGAAATCACCCCGTGGCTGAGGCGGCGCATCGAGCTCGGGCCTGACCAGCGGGACTTTCCGGTCCTCGAGGAATTTTATCAGGCCGGGGGGACAGACTATCTGTGCTTCGGCTTCAGATTTGGCGCGAAAGACGATCCGTCGCACGGGTCGGGCGCCCTCTATTCTTTCACCTGCGATCGGGCGGGGGGCTACCGCTCCGCGGAAATCGATTTGCTGAAGGCGACCCTTCCAGCCCTGTCGCTCGCGATGAAGGCTCATGCGGGCTATGACATCGCCTCCGGGCTGCTGCGGACCTATCTCGGCCGCGACGCCGGCTCGCGGGTGCATTCCGGCGCGGTTGAACGCGGCTCGGTCAGCGGGCTCCATTCGGTCCTCTGGTACGCCGATCTGCGCGGGTTCACCGGAATCAGCGATGCCTCTCCCGGGACGCAGATCGTCGAGATGCTGAATGACGTCTTCGAGACTCTGACGGCCTCGCTAAGGCCGCGCGGAGGGCATGTCGTCAAATTCATTGGCGACGCGATGCTTGCGACGATTGCCTTCGAAGAGATGGACGCGAGAGCGGCTTGCCGTCAGGCGCTCGACGCCGCAGTTGAGGGGCTGGAAAACTTGAGGCCGCTCAACGATCGGCGCCTCGCCGCGGGCCGTCCGCCGATCGAGGTCGACATCGCCTTGCACGTCGGCGAGGTGCTGTACGGGAACGTAGGAGCGGCGGATCGGCTGGACTTCACCGTGATCGGGCCCGCGGTCAACGAGGTGGTTCGCATGGAGAAGCTTTGCGATCAGCTCGATCGGCATATCGTGTTCTCCTCGGAGTTCGCCGAGGCCGCGGGCCAGTGCGACGGACGTCTTGTCTCGCTCGGGGAATTTCGACTGCGCGGCGTCTCGGAATTCAAGGAGATCTTCGGGCTTCGGCTCTCGCCCGCCGAGCCTCTCCCGGCTTGTTGATCGCTCCTCCGGTTCTTTCGATCAAAGCGGCGGGCGCGCCTGCCCAGGGGCTCAGACGGGCGCGCGACGGGGCGGCGCAAGTCCCAACCCGATATCCGGGGGTCATGATCGCGTCGTCATGCGCGGCGAAAGCCGTCATCTCCAAGGAGCGGTAGCGTGCCTCGCCTGTTCACCGGACTCGAATTGCCCGACGCCGTCGTGGGCGAGCTTGCACTCGCGCGCGGCGGCGTCGTCGGTGCGCGCTGGATCGAGCCTGAGAATTACCACATCACGCTCAGATTCATCGGCGACGTGGACGGCGCCGCGGCGCGCGACATCGCCGAGACGCTGGGCGACATAAGCCGCCCACAGGCTCTGGTGCGCTTCGAGGGACTGAGCTCATTCGGCGGCGCCAAGCCGCGCGCGATCGTCGCCAGGGTGAAGGCGGCGCCAGCGCTGATGGATTTGCAGGCCGAGCAGGAGCGGCGCTTAAGGCGCATCGGGCTCGAGCCGGAGACGCGCAAGTTCCTGCCGCATGTGACGCTCGCGCGGCTTCGCGGCGCGGGCGCGCGGGCCGTCGCGGACTATCTCGCCCTGCGTGGAGCGCGCATCGCGGAACCGTTCATGGCCGACCGCTTCGTGCTCTATTCGGCACGCGACGGCTCGGGCGGCGGACCCTATGTTGTTGAGGCGGCCTATCCGCTGGGCTAAGGACGGGCCCATGCCTCTCTCGATCGACGCCCCCCGGCGCAGCGTGCGCCTGGACCCGCGCGACCCCGATTTCTTCAACGATCCCTATCCGGCCTACGCCGCGATCCGCGCCGCCGCGCCTGCGTTCTTCTGGGAGGATTACGGCTTCTGGTGCTTCGCCCGCCACGCTGACGTCGCCTCGCTCTTGCGCGACCGCCGCTTCGGCCGGACGGCCGCCGAACCGGGCGCGCGCGAACCGGAACCGCATCTGAAGGCGTTCGAGGCGCTCGAGCGCCATTCGATGCTGGAGCTCGAGCCGCCCGAGCACGCCAGGCTGCGCAATCTCGTCAATCGCGCCTTCGTCTCGCGGCGGATCGAACGGCTCGCCCCCCGCATCGAAAGCCTGGCGCATGAGCGGATCGACGCGTTCGCCTCGAGGCGCTCCGCGGATCTGGTCGCGGAATATGCAAATCCGATTCCGGTCGCACTGATCGCCGACCTCATCGGCGTTCCGCGCGACATGGGGCCGAAGCTCGCCGGCTGGTCGCACGCAATGGTCGCCATGTACCAGTTCGGCGCCGATCGCGCCGCGGAAGAACGCGCGGCGGAGGCGGCGCGCGCCTTCGCCGATTATGTGCGTGGCTTCGCCTGCTTGAAGCGCTCCGACCTGAGCGAGGATCTGGTCAGCCAGCTTCTCATCGCCGAAAGCGACGGCGGCAAACTTAGCGAGAACGAGCTCGTCGCCACCGTGGTCCTGCTGCTCAACGCCGGTCACGAGGCGACGGTCCAGGCGATCGGCAATGGCCTGAAGCTCATGCTCGAGCAGGGGGTCGACCCGCGCGAGGCCTTCGCAGACGAAAGCGCGACGGCGGCGGCGGTCGAGGAACTGCTGCGCCTCGATCCGCCGCTCCATCTCTTTAACCGCTACGCGCTGGAGGAGGTGGAGTTCGCCGGCGTCAAGTTGCTCAAGGGCGAGAAAATCGGCCTTCTGCTCGGCGCCGCCAACCGCGATCCCGAGCGCTTCCCCGAACCCGACGCGTTTCGCCCCGAGAGGGCGCCGAACCCCCATGTGAGTTTCGGCGCCGGCATTCACTTCTGCGTCGGCGCGCCGCTGGCGCGGCTCGAGCTCGCCCAAGCGCTGCCGATCCTGTTCAGGAGGCTTCCGGGCTTGCGCCTCGCCGAGCGGCCGCGCTATCGCGACACCTTCCACTTTCACGGGCTCGAGGCGCTGGGACTCGAATGGGCTTGAGATCAAGGCTTCCGAACCGCGCGGCGCACGCTTTTGCCTACTAGGTGGGCGGCCTCGCCCCCGCGTCGCGGTGGCGTGGCGAGGGTCGTATCAGTCGCTTCTTATCGTCGACCCGATCCCGCCGCCCAGCGCCTGCTGTCACGCTCCGCTCGTCCAGGGCGTGCCCACCGGCGTCCGGTCGCCAATCGCCCCGATGAACGAGCGCCGGAATGCGTCGCGGGAAAAGTGCTTTCGCGCATATTGGATCTGCCGAATCGACGACTCGCTCCAGGCGGCGTCGTCGAGGAG
>DATGHB010000382.1:0-8045 GCA_035308265.1 Roseiarcus sp. | reverse complement strand
ATCCTGGGCGTCGACGAGGGGATGCTGTCCACCGACGCCGGCCACGCCTGAGGCGTCGAGGCGAGCCCAGCCAAATCGATCCTCCAACGGCGGATTTGACAGCGTAACCTGTCAAAGGTTACTCTCGAACTGATAGAGGGTATGAGAGGATCGCGTCCTCGTATATTACGCGGCGAACGCATGTTAAATCGCCAAAATTATGCTAGAAGCGTTGTAAGCGCAAGTCTAAATAGCTGCTGTCCGGAGGGGATGCTGTGACGGAGTGCAAAGAACCATCCGATTGTGTTGGAAATCCTTCCAATAACCTCCAGGTGTCGGCGGATAAGCTCGCGCAGGTTTCGCTTGAGCGGCGAGCGCTGCTTTTCGGCGCCGCCGCTGTCGCGGCGGGCGCCCTCTCCACGACCCAGGCCGCAGCCGCGCCCGACGCGCCCGACCTGTCGGGGGCGCTAGCCAAGTTCCGCGCCACGATTCCGAGCCATTTCGATCGCCACTACGTCGAGAACGCGGTGGTCCCGTTCTTTCTCGGCAGCATCTTTGCTGGCGAGCGGCCGATCCTTCCCATGATCGACCTGCCGCTCACCAAGCAGGATGCGATCCCCTGGGACTTCTGGGGCATGCTGTACGAAGACTGGAAGCCCACCCCTGCGGACGGCGTGACAGTCTTCCTCGAGGGGCTCGAGAACCGCGGCCCCGACAATCTGCGCAAGCGCATCTATTTCGCCGGCGTCAGCCCCGACCTCTACGCGCCGAAATATCAGGCCAAGGTCGTCGACTTCTTCGACAAGCTTCTCGATCAGAAGCACGCCGACAAGCCGTTCATGCGCCACTACCTCGACTACTACTGGGACCTCTACTGGGACCTGCATCTCGGCGTGAAGGGCGACGCCGTGCCGCCTCAGATCCGCACGATCGGCGAAGCGTTCAACACCGTGCTCGCCTATCGCAATCCGCTGCACGAGGTCGTCTACCAGAACTATATGACCGTGAGAGCGCTCCGTCCCTTCCTCACCAAATGGATCGACGAGAGGCTCAACGACATCGAGAACGGCAGGATCGCCGATCCCGACAAGACGATCGCCTATTACTGGCTCAAGAACGCCGGCGACGGGAAATATTTCGCCAAGCGCGATGTCGTTTTCGAATGCTTCCACAATTTCGTGGCGCTGAGCCAGTGGGGCAATTCGATCTTCGGCGTCATGACGCGGCTCAACGGAAACGGCGGCGACGCCTCGGTGCGCGAGGCGTTCCAGAAGACCATGAGCGGCGACTTCGACAACGCGAACGGCAAGCCTTTCTCGCCGCTCGAGCTTCTCGTCATGGAGCTGTTCCGCACGATCTCACCGAACGGCGGCAGCATTTCGGCAATCACGGATACAAGGGCCTCATCCTTCTACGGCGGCTCCCCGTTCGCCCAGTTCGGCGTGCCCTACGAACGCCACTCGTACATGAACACGCCCCACACCGACACGAGCTTTGACCACCGGCTGTGGAACGACCCTGAGCGGTTCGACCCCGAGCGCTATCTCGGCGTCGCGACCAGCGCCGAGATCGACGAAGCGAAATGCAAGCAGATCGGGCTGCCGCGCTGCCCGTTCGACATTACGTCGCTTCCAGTCAGCGACGGACGCAAGACGGATATCACCAACAGCGGCTTCGGCACCGTGTTCGCGGTCACGGACGGAAAGCCGGACCCGGTCTGTGACTATGCGGGATTCGCGCCGTTCGGCTTTGGCTATCGCCGCTGCCCCGGCGAGCAACTGACGATCGACGTGTTCGCCGATTTTCTCCGCAAGGTGCGCCGCGACAAGATCGTCTTCCACACCCTCCATCAGCCGAACCCGGGGAGGGTTCCAGTCGGGCCGGGCGCGGTGATCGACGACGACATCGGGTTCTCGCGGTCGGCGTAGCCGCCCGGTGTGACCAGCGCGCCCTCGGGTTGGTCGGGGGGGTGACGGCGGGAAGCTCGATGGGGGCGGAAAGGGTCTATCCAGCGAGGCGGTTTGGGAGCCTCGCCGCCGCGTGCGCCGCAGCGATCCTCTGGCCCTGTCTCGCCGCCCACGCGGGCTCGGCGCGCGACTACCTCAACGCCCCGGTCGACAGTTGGCTCTTCACCTATAACGCCGGCTACGCGACCTCGCTGACCCCCGAGGATGGGACGGACACAATCCCCGGCGTTCGCTCCAACGTGTTCGCCCAGTCGGTCGTGCTGACCCGCGTGATGGACTATTGGGGCCGGACCGGCGGCCTGTCGATCGTTCTGCCCTATGCGCTGATCGACACCAGCGCCGGCCCGTTCCGCGCCAGCACGAATGGCGTCTCCGACGTCGGCTTCCTCTGGCAGATGAACATTTTCGGCGCGCCCGCGCTGAAGCGCGAGCAGTTCCAGTCCTTCGTGCCCCAGACCTTTTCCAGCTTCCATCTTTTGGTGACGACGCCGCTCGGGACCTATCAGCCGAATTCTCCGATCAACCCGAGCGCAAACCGCTGGATGATCTCGCCGACCGTCAATTTCAGCTACACGCCCGATCAGGGATGGACCTGGATTGAGACCTATGTTTCGGGGCGCGTATTCACCAACAATGACAATTATCTCGTTAACGGAGCGCAGACGCTGTCGCAGAGACCGCTGCTGCGGCTCGAGGAGCATGTGAGCCGCAACGTCACGGACGCGTTGTGGCTTTCGGCCGACGCCTACTACAATCTCGGCGGCGAGACGGCCATCGACGGGATCGATCAGGACAATATGGCGAACACGCTCAGGATCGGGGCGGGCATGGGAATGCGCCTCTGGCGCGGCGCCGATCTCGGGCTGAACTACGAGCGCGTCGTCGCCAAACCGCCGAGCGAGCCTGACTCGCAAACCGTGCGCTTCACCTTCAGGCAGCTTTGGTAGGTTCAGCCCCCTCTGACGCCGGCGACGCGTGAGACTGGCCCCGCCCCCGCCTCCGCCGACACCTCGAACATCTCCGCCCGGCCCTTAAGCTCGGCGAACACGCCGGGATCGGCGCCGGTGAGGAATGCCTGGCCGCCGAGGCGGAGAAGCGCGTCGTAGAGCGCGGCGCGGCGGCGCGGATCGAAATGGGCGGCGATCTCGTCGAGGAGCGCGAACGGGGCGATGCCGGACATCTCGGCGACCAGCCGCGCGTGGGCGAGCGCGAGGCCGACGATCAGCGCCTTCTGCTCGCCGGTCGAGGACAAGGCGGCCGGCGCCTGCTTTGGCCCGTGCCAGACCGCTAGATCGCAGAGATGCGGGCCGGTGAGCGTGCGGCCGGCCGCGGCGTCGCGGCGGCGATTGTCGCGCAAGATCGCCCGGTAGCTTTCCTCGGCCTTAAGCGCCGGGCCGCTCGCGGTCATCGATTCGATCTCGCCCTGAAGCTTAAGCTTCGCCCAGGGAAAGGGGGACGAATCATCGCGCTCGGCGGCGATGAGCGCCTCGAGCCGGCTGACGCAGTCGAGCCGGGCCGCGGCGACCGCGACCCCGAGTTCGGCCGCCTCGCGCTCGATCGCGTCGAGCCAGGCGGCGTTGCGCCCGCCCTCCTCAAGGAGCCGGTTGCGCCCGCGCAGCGCCCGCTCGAACTGGGCGACCCGCGCGCCGTGGCCGGGGTCGATCGCCAGCACGAAGCGGTCGAGAAAGCGGCGCCGCTCGCTCGCCGGCCCGGAGAGAAGCGAATCCATCGCCGGCGTCAGCCAGACGATGCGCACATGGTCCGAGAACGCGCGCGACGACGCGACGGCCATGCGGTCGATGCGGTTTGAGCGCTCGGCCGCTTCGCCGTTCGCGCCCCCTTTCCAGCCGGAGCCGAGCTGATGGGTTTCGCCCTCCTCCTCGACCTCGATCGACAGCTGAAAGCCGCCGGCGCCGCCGACCCGCGCGCATGTCCCAAGTTCCGCCCGGCGCAGGCCGCGTCCCGGGGCGAACAGCGACAGCGCCTCGAGGAGATTGGTCTTGCCGGCGCCGTTCTCGCCGCATAGGACGACGAGGCCGCCTCGAATCGAAAGATCGAGTGTGGCGTACGAACGAAAATCGTCGAGCATGACGCGCCGCACGCGCGGGCGCCGTCGGCCTTCATGGGCGCCGTCGAGGCTGGTCATGAGGAAACCGCGTGTGCCACGTCCGGCGGGCTTGCGAAAGTGGGGATAAGAAGCGGATCGGCGTTACAAACTTATACGGGCGCTTCGCGCAGCGCGCCGAGATCGACTCGCACTCTTGCCGGAAGGGCGTCAATCCGTCACATTTGCGTCTCTGTCCGGAAGAGAGGACGAGCGGTGAATTCGGGAGCGGCTTTGGCGACTGTATGGATGCGCGCGGCTTCGGGGCTCGAAGTTCTGACCGGGATCGGGTTGATCCTGACGCCATCGCTCCTCGCGCGTCTGCTCTTCGGCTCCGAGCTTAACGCGGCCGGCGAGGCGACCGGCCGCATCGCGGGCATCGTCATGGTGTGTCTCGCAGCCGGCTGTTGGCCGCGCGACCACGGGAGCGGCCAATCTCAGGCTTTGGCGCCGCTCGTGGCCTTGAGTTGGCTCGCTGCCGCGTTCCTGATTATCACCGGCCTCATCGGCGCTAGCGTCGGTCCAATGCTTTGGCTCGCCGCCGCGCTGCACGTGATTCTCGGGATCCTGCTCACGCGCGCATGGATCGAAGGCCGGGGCGCGGGCGCATGACGGAAACGACCCGCTAGGGCAAAGCGATTTGGCGAAGCCAGAATTGCTCGAAAGGCCGCGCGGCTTGGGCGTGTAGACCAAACGAAGGGATGAACATGCTGTCGGACTGGACCAGATTTCTCACGGCGCGGCTCGTCGGGGTAGGCATCGCCTCGGCGCTCATTGGCGTGGCGGGCGTTTCCGCGCCCGCGATGGCGCAGGAGAAGCTCGAGCAGGATTTCGGGGTTATCGAGGCCTGCGGCGCTGATGTTTGGCGCCTGTGCTCTGACGTGCTGCCGGACGTCGGACGGATGAAAACGTGCTTGCAGGACAAGATGGGCCAGCTTCCCCAGTCCTGCCTCACCAAGCTGCTCGACGTGATGGCTAACTCATCGTTCAAGGTCTGCAAGGATCAGACTTACGCGCTTTGTGCCGCCGCGCGCTGCAACGTCTACGACGGCGTCGCCTACTGCCAGTGCGAGGAGAAGCACGGCGACAGCATCAGCCTGCCGTTTCGGATGGGCAAGGGCGTGGACGTCTGCGCCGTCAACGCCGCCGGCGCCGACAACAAATTCATGGTCAGCACCTACAGCACGCCCGACCAGGTCGCCTCGCCGCAGGGCGGCGGGGCGGTCTACACCTGCACTGGCGGAAGCGCCAGCGGCGCCTACGCCCAGTGCGACGGCGGCCTGTGCTTCAGGAGCACCGAGGAGACGACCTTCCCCGGTTTCGACAAGCCCGTGCCGAAGGGACAGATCATTTGTTCCTGTCCGATCACGACCGCGAGCTCGACCGGCGGGCAGAGCTACCAGATCCTTGGGCCATACCCGTGCGAAAAATCGTTCTTCAAATATTGCAAGAGCGAGATGGCGAACGGCGACACAGGCTCGACGATCTATGTCGGCGCGCCGTCCGGCACCGCCTCGGCTCTGACTGCGCTGCTCACCGGCAAGGCGGCCCCGCATTTCAATGATTGCGGGTCGGAATAGAGAAATCTTTCCGGGTTTGCTGTTGAAACGGGCGTGCGGCCTCATAACGCCCGCAGGCGAAGCTTCCTTGTACGCAAATCCCGGGTACAGTCCGATCGCGCGGCCAGCCCCCTGTGACGAGGGGCCTGCCGCGCGCGGCGCGAGAGCGGGCCGCGCGAAAGTGGGAAAGACGGGGAGCCGATGAAGTCGACCGATGTCCTGATGCCCGCCAAGGGCATGCAGCTGATCGAAGATGAGATCGACGCCCGGCTCACGCTGCACCGCCTGTGGCTCGAGCCCAAGCCCGACCTCTGGCTTCAAGAATGGGCCCCAAAGCTCCGCGCGATCGCGATGACCGGCGCGCACGCGCCGATCGACGAAGCCTATATGCGCCGATTCCCCAATCTCGAGATCATCTCGAGTTTCGGCGTCGGCTACGACAATATCGACGCCAAGGCCGCGGGGAGGCTCGGGATCATCGTCACCAATACGCCGGGCGTGCTCGACGAGGAAGTCGCCGACACCGCGCTTGGGCTGATGATCATGACAGTGCGCCGGTTGCCGCAGGCGGAGCGGCACCTGCGCGCCGGCCTTTGGGCGGCCAAGGGCGCCTATCCGCTCAGCCCCTCGCTGAGAGGCCGCACCGTCGGCATTCTGGGGCTTGGGCGGATCGGCAAGGCGATCGCCAGGCGCGTCAGCGCGTTCGGGCTCGACGTCGTCTATCACGGCCGCCACGCCCAGGCCGATGTCGCTTATCGCCACTATCCCACGCTGATCGGCATGGCCAAGGCCGTCGACGTTCTGATCGTGGTCGCGCCGGGCGGCCCGGCGACCCGCCATATCGTCAACGCCGAGGTTCTGGAGGCGCTCGGCCCCGACGGCGTGCTGATCAACATCGCGCGCGGCTCGCTGGTTGACGAGAAGGCGCTGATCGAGGCGCTTGAGAAGGGCAAGATCCTGGCCGCGGGGCTCGACGTGTTCGAGCACGAGCCGAACGTTCCCAAAGAACTGATCGGGCTCGACAACGCGGTGCTGCTTCCGCATGTCGGCTCGGCGTCGGTCAGGACCCGCCGGGCGATGGCCCAATGCGTGATCGACAATGTGCTCGCCTGGGCCGACGGCAAACCGCCGCTCACGCCGGTGCCGGAGACGCCCTGGCCGGGGAAATGGGGGAAGGGCGGATAGGGGCGCGGCGCGCGGCTCGACGCCTCCCTCGGGCCGCGCATCGGCGGCGGTCCGGACGGCTTCACATTGGCGCCGTGAAAGAAACCGATGTAGAAGTCGGCCCTCAAGCAGGGCTGGGTTCTCCTGCGACTGGAAGCGGAAAGCCCATCAGGATGCGCGCGCATCGGGGATGGACCTTGGAGTGTTCAGACAGGAGTGACCGTTGATGCTCAACGCTGCTGCGGCCGGCCTCTGCGCCGGCCTTATCGCTCTTATGGCGGGGCCGATAGCCGCCTCGGCCGAGGACGCGATCTCCGCGCCGGGACAAAGCACGATCGGCCAGCCGCAAGCGACGAAGGACGCCATGATTCCCTCGCTCGCGGTCATCAATTCCCGGGGCGCGGCGCTCCAGGGCGGCGTCCTGACCCTGACCGGCGTGTCGGCGAACTCGATCGTCTTCGCCGATCGACCTTTCCGCGCGGCCGGACATGTCCTCACCAAGCACTTCCTCAAGGAGTGGGATGAAGGAAGCGACAGCTTCGCGAAAAATCCGCCGAACGCGACGATATCGGTCCTGAGCGCGGAAGGCGATTTCGTCGAGGACGCCGTCGTTGTCCTGAAGTCGCCCAAGCTCGAAGGCGAGACTCTCACTTTCCAGGTGTCCGTGCTCGAAGGAAGCCTGTCGAAGGCGACTGGACCGGCTTCGCTGTTCATCGACTGGTTCGCAGCGCGCGGCTATGGCGGGCGGGGATTCGTCGCCGGGGGCGGCGGATGGCATGGCGCGTGGTACGGTCATCCCGGCTGGGGCGGGGCGGCGGTGGGCGCGGCCGTGGTCGGCGGGGCCGCGGTCGGCGCGGCGGCCGCGAGAGCCTATTATCATCCCTACGGGTATCCGTATTATGCTCCGCCGCCTCCGCCCGCGTGCGGCTATTATCCATATCCGCCATGCTACTGAGCGGGTAACGGAGACGCCGCGGAGGCTCGGAGGCTGGAGAGCGGCGCGCCGCACGCGCCGAAGCAGGCGACAATTGTCAGGGGAGATGGTTATGCAAAATGCTTTGACGCGCCGCGCCGCGCTCCTCAGTTTCGGCGCTTTCGCTTCCGTAGGCCTGAGCGGCTGCAACACGCCGGGCGCGGGCGTTCAGCCGGCGGGGACGTCCGCACTCGGCATCGGGGCGATCGACGTCGATACGACGCCGCTCGTGGCTTACGTCGGCAATCCGACCGCGGGCTGGGCTCAAGCTGCTCTGCCAGCCGCGCTCGCCCAGGTTC
>DATGHB010000381.1:0-3275 GCA_035308265.1 Roseiarcus sp. | reverse complement strand
ATGGGCGCTGGGCCAGGTCGGCGGCAAGTCGAAGCGCGCCCGTTACGCCGGGCGGCCGGCGTCGGCGGCGATCGCGACCGGGCTCATGTCCAAACATCTCGCCCAGCTCAAGGCGTTTCTCGACGAATGCCTGGCCTGAGCGAGGCAGCCTCGACATGCCCCATTACCTCTGCAAGCTCAAGCCCCCGCGGACGACCTTCATTTCCGACATGACGTCCGACGAGGCCAGGCTCATGCGCGCTCATCGGGAGTACTGGACGCCCCGGGTCGAAACGGGCGTGGTGATCGCGATGGGGCCGGTCGCCGATCCGGGCGGCGGCTACGGCGTCGCGATCATCGAGGCCGCCTCCGACGCGGCGCTCGAATCGATGCAGGAGGCCGATCCGGCGATCGCGGCCGGCGTCGGCTTCGCTTATGAGAACCGCCGCATGCTGGGGATCGCGGTGCGCCCAAGCCAGCCGCTCGCGCCGGTTACTTCCGTATCCCCTTGACGATGAAGAAGGGCGCCTCGCGGCGCGACCGATATGGCGACAGACATTCGTGTTCCGGCGCTTGGCGAATCGATCAGCGAAGCGACGGTCGGCAAATGGTTCAAGAAGGCGGGCGATCCGGTCAGCGCCGACGAGCCGCTGGTCGAGCTCGAGACCGACAAGGTGACGCTCGAGGTCAATGCGCCGGAGTCAGGAGTCTTGAGCGAGATTGCCGCCGAGACCGGTTCGACGGTCGCGATCGGCGCGCTGCTCGGCCATCTCGCCGCTGGAGCGGCGCCCACGGCCCCGGCGCCGGCCGCGGCGGCCAAGCCCGCGGCTGCGACGGCCAAGCCCGCGCCCGCCGCCGCGACGGCGGCGCCGCCCGCGCCGGCCGCGGCCAAGATCGCGGCCGAGGCCAAGATCGACCTCGCCTCGGTCGCGGGAAGCGGCAAGCGCGGGCAGGTCATGAAGGGCGACGTGCTGGCGGCGATCGCCGAGGCTCGCGCGCCGGCGCCGGTCCAGGCGCCCGCGCCGGTTCCGGTTCCCGTTCCTACCGTGCGCCCGCCCGCCCCGGACGACAGCGCCCGCGAGGAGCGGGTGCGGATGACCAAGCTCAGGCAGACCATCGCGCGGCGCCTCAAGGAAGCGCAGAATACCGCGGCGATGCTTACGACCTTCAACGAGGTCGATATGAGCGAGGTGATGGCGTTGCGCGCCCGTTACAAGGACGCGTTCGAGAAGAAGCACGCAGCCAAGCTCGGCTTCATGGGCTTTTTCGTGAAAGCGTGCGTTCAGGCGCTGAAGGAAATCCCCGCCGTCAACGCCGAGATCGACGGCGCCGACCTCGTCTACAAGAACTATTATCATATCGGCATCGCGGTCGGCACGGCGAAGGGACTCATCGTGCCGGTGGTGCGCGATGCGGACCGGCTCTCCATCGCCGAGATCGAGAAGGCGATCGCGGCTCTTGGAAGACGCGCCCGCGACGGCCAGCTCACCCTCGAGGAATTGCAGGGCGGAACGTTCACCATCACCAATGGCGGCGTCTACGGCTCACTGATGTCGACGCCCATTCTCAACGCCCCGCAGTCGGGGATCCTCGGCATGCACAAGATCGAGGATCGCCCCGTCGCCGTCGGCGGCAAGGTCGAAATCCGGCCGATGATGTATCTGGCGCTGAGCTACGACCATCGCGTCGTCGATGGACGGGAGGCGGTGACTTTCCTGGTTCGCGTCAAGGAGGGGCTCGAAGACCCGGCGCGGCTCGTGCTAGACCTCTGAAGCGGCGTAGCCTCGCGGGCTAGGCCGATCGGGGAGGGTGTCATGAGCGAACTGACCTGTCTCGAGTTGAGCGTCGTCATGTGGGTAGTTCACGTCGTGATCCAGGCCAGCTTCGGCAACGTGGAGCTGCCGTCTGGCTATTTGTTCACTTCGCGCGACAAGCCTGCCGCAACGAGCGGCTTGCTGTTCGGCCGCGCCACACGGGCGCTGGCGAATTACGTCGAGAATTTCACACCGTTCGTCGCCGTGGCGCTGGCGCTGATCGTCACCCAGCGGACCGGCGGCTCGGGCGCGCTCGGCGCCACGATCTGGATTCTGGCGCGCATCGTCTACATCCCGCTCTACCTGTTCAACGTCGTCTATGCGCGGACGGTAGTATGGGGGATTTCGATCGTCGGCCTCGTGATGATGTTGACGCGGTTGATCGGGGCGTGAACGCGCTCCGCCGCGATTCTGAAAGACAGGCCGAGACTCATAAGCTGATGGTCAGCTGACGGGCAGCCTTGCGAACGCGAGTTAGGCGCTTCCTCAAAATGCCGGCGAAGCAAGAACTTCCGAAGGCCCAAAAGCATGACCTATGACCTCATCATCATCGGCTCGGGCCCCGGCGGCTATGTGTGCGCGATCCGCGCGGCGCAGCTCGGCATGAAGGTCGGGGTGGTCGAGAAGATGAAGACGCTCGGCGGAACCTGCCTCAATATCGGCTGCATTCCGTCTAAGGCGCTTCTCCATGCCTCCGAAATGTTCGACGACGCGGGGCACGCTCTTGCGCCCTTCGGGGTCGTCGTCTCTCCTCCGAAGCTCGATCTCGCGGCGATGATGAAGCACAAGGACGCGACGGTCGCCGCCAACGTCAACGGCGTCGCCTATCTCTTCAAGAAGAACAAGATCGATTGGGTGAGCGGCGAGGGGCGGATCGCCGCTCCCGGGCGGGTGATCGTCAAGGCGGCCGACAGCAAGGAGACGACGCTCGAAACCAGGGCGATCGTCATCGCCACCGGCTCCGACTTCGCGCGGCTGCCGGGCGTCGAGATCGACGAGAAGACGATCGTCTCCTCGACCGGGGCCTTGAGCCTCGAGGCGCCGCCAAAGAAACTGCTCATTGTCGGCGCGGGAATCATCGGGCTCGAGCTCGGCTCGGTCTGGCGCCGGCTCGGGTCCGAAGTGACGGTGGTGGAGTTTCTCGACCACATTCTGGCCGGCATCGACGCAGAGGTCGCCAAGTTCATGCAGCGCACGCTGGAGAAGCAGGGCCTTGCCTTTCACCTCAGCCACAAGCTGGCCAGGGTCGAAAGGACCGGCTCGGGCGTCAAGGCGGCGATCGAGCCGTCGGCGGGCGGCGAGGCGAAAACGATCGACGCCGACGTCGTGCTGGTCGCCGTCGGACGGCGCCCGTTCACCGAGGGCCTCGGATTGGAGGCCGCAGGAGTGAAGACGGAGCGCGGCCAGGTCGTCGTCGACGCCCACTACGCGACCAACGTGCCGGGGATTTATGCGATCGGCGACGTGATCCGAGGGCCGATG
>DATGHB010000380.1:0-4980 GCA_035308265.1 Roseiarcus sp. | reverse complement strand
TGCGATCGACGAAGAGCCGCCAGCCCGCAAGCGCGACGAGGAGGGGGATCCACCACGTTCCGGCGGCCCAGCAGAACACGGTGAATCCCTTGAGGAAGGGCAGGATGGCGGCAAGAAGCGCCGTATCGTGCGCGTTCTCGGCGAGAAGAGCGCCAGCCAGGGCCGAGATCGCCAGTGCGCCCATGTTGATCCAGGACGGCGCGTCGACGTCGCTCATCGAAAAAGCAAAAAACGTATAGCGATAGAAAAGAAGAGTGATGATCCACAGATAGAGCATCACGCCGGCCAGCCACATGCACAGCGCGAAAAACTCCATCACCGCCTGGCTCTGCGCCGGCTGCGTCGGGGCAACCAGGGCGGCGAGAACGGCGACCGACTGGGCGGCGACCACGGCGACCAGCCACAGGCCGGATATCCCGCGCTCGAGCGGCGGCTTCTCACGCTTGATGGTGAGCGCGACGAAGATCGTGTAGGTGAGGCCGACCCAGAGCGCGGCGCCGATCGTCAGGAAGACAGCCGCGACCGTCTGGCTGCCCGCGATCAGGAGGAACTGGGCGCCAATCAGGCACGAGGCCGCGACAAGGGTGAAGAACCCGGGTCCGACGCTATGGTCGATGAGGTCGCGGAGGATGAGGCGAGGGTGGATCGCCGCCCGTATCGCCGTCAGCGCGATCAGGACCGCATAGGCGACCAGGTTGATCGCGAACAGCGCCCTGGCGATAAGCGGAAGGTGGAAGCTCAGCGCCGCGAGGGAGACGATCCCGGTCGCCATCACCAGGGCGAAATAGGCGGGCGGCAGGTTTCTCACCAAGGGCGGATCCCCCCGCTCCATCTTCCGGGGCGCGCCGGCTAGTTGCAACCGGCAACCCGCCGCGCGGCCGGCGAGGGGCCGCGCGGGGGCAAACTTACGTCAGCGAACCTCCTTTGCGGCGACTCTTCATCGAAGGCCTCATTCGCCGAAGGCGGTTGTCGCCGGCGCGGGCGTTTGACCGCCGCGCGGGCCGGTCCTAGATAACCTGGATGACCCGGCTCATCGACATGGCCGAAGCGGGCTTGAGACCGAACGGCGTGCGCCATCCCGAAAAGGCGCATCGGCCGGACCAGCCGGTCGCCCGCAAGCCGCCCTGGATTCGCGTTCGCGCCCCCGGTTCGGCGGTGTTCGCCGAGACGCGGACCCTCATGCGCGAGCTCAGGCTCACCACCGTCTGCGAGGAGGCCAATTGCCCCAACATCGGCGAATGCTGGGATAAGCGCCACGCTACCTTCATGATCATGGGCGAGACCTGCACCCGCGCCTGCGCCTTCTGCAACGTCGCGACCGGTCTCCCCGGTCCGCTTGACGAGGACGAGCCTGAGCGCGTCGGCGAGGCGGTCGCCAGGCTCGGGCTCAAGCATGTCGTCGTGACCTCGGTCGACCGCGACGATCTCGCCGACGGCGGCGCGCGGCATTTCGCGCGCACCATTCGCGCCATTCGCGCCGCCGCCCCGCAGGCGACGATCGAAGTGCTGACCCCGGACTTCCTGCGCAAGGAGGGCGCGCTCGAGACGGTCGTCGCGGCGAAGCCGGACGTATTCAACCACAACCTCGAAACGGTGCCGTCGAAATACCCGACCGTTCGTCCGGGGGCGCGCTATTTCGCTTCGCTGAGGCTGCTTCAGCGCGCCAGGGAGCTCGACCCATCGCTGTTCACCAAGTCGGGGATGATGGTGGGCCTCGGCGAACAGCGCAACGAAGTGCTGCAGGTGATGGACGACATGCGGATCGCCAACGTCGATTTTCTCACCATCGGCCAATATCTGCAGCCGACGCCGAAGCATCATTCGGTCGAGCGGTTCGTGCCCCCCGAGGAGTTCGCCGACTTGGCCGCGATCGGTCTCGCCAAGGGTTTCCTGCTCGTGTCCTCTTCGCCGCTCACCCGCTCCTCGCACCACGCCGGCGACGATTTCGCCCGTCTTCGCGCGGCGCGGAATGCGCGGCTCAAGGCGGGCGACGGCGTTGACCCGCCGGAGTTGAGGCTGTAGGCACGGGGGCGCCGCGCCTTCGGGCGCTTTCCAGGCGAGCGCGTAGCTCAATAGGTAGAGCATCTGACTTTTAATCAGAGGGTCGTGGGTTCGATTCCCACCGCGCTCACCAAGAAAACGAAGAAGTTCGCCCTCAGCGTCGCGGGCTGTGGGTTCGCGCTACGCGCCGAACGCCGTCGCTTCGAGCCTGGCGCTGAGCCTCACCGCGTCGTTGATGACGATCGCGCCCCGCCGGCGTTCGATCAGGCCTTCGCGCTCCATCGCGTTGATCTCGCGCGACACGGTCTCGCGGCGCGTATTGATGCGCGAGGCGAGCTCCGACTGGTTCGGGGGCGCGAGAATGATCGCGCGCTTCGGATCCTCGCGATCGGGACGGGCGAGGCGCAGGAGCTCGGCGTGAACGCGGCTGCGAACGTCGAGCGCGCCGAGCTCGCCGACCCGGCGGGTCATCGCGCGATTGCGCGCAACCAGCGTCGCGACCACCGCTTCGCCCAGAGGGCGGTGGGTGTACATGGTCTCGACGAACACCGCGCAAGGCATCTTCGCCACCAGCGAATCGTTGACCGCGAACACGCTGAGCGAGCGGGGCCCGCCGTCGAGAGCGGCCAGTTCGCCAAAGAACGAACCGGCCTCCATGTCTGAAAAAATAAGGTCCTGCCGCACTCCGTGGGACACCGCCCTCAGGCGCCCGGTCATGACAAAGTAGACGTCGCGGTCGCTCGCCGTCTGACCGATGAGCCACTGACCCACCGCCGTTTTGTGCCAGATGCAATGGCGATCGAGAATGCGGCAGGATTCGGGGTCGAGCGTCTTGAAGCAGGGGTGCGCCGAAAGCGAGCTGATGATCATCGTCGCGCCTGACCAGCGACCCGGGGGCCCGTCAGGGGCCTGAGCCAAGGACAATGCCCATCGAGAATCGGAAACAATTCCGGATCGAGCCGATCGAAACAGGGGTGCGCCGCCACGGTCAACAAAACGATCATCACGTTCGCGGATGATTTGAGTCGGACGGTGGCGGAGGCGGGTCATTCCGTCAAGCGGCTTTCGGGCGCCGACGGCATTGGCCCAACAGAAATGGGGAGGCGCGTCGATCGCCAGGCGTTTTGCCAAGTCCTGGCCGATTCGAGTAGAACACGGTCGCGGTGTGATGGCGATCACGGCGGAAGCGCTCCGCGCTCGCTTACGCTTTCCACCTGTCGGGGCGGGCTGTCCGACCGACGCGAAGAAAGGGTCCCCTCGCCGAGGGGTGAGCCTTCGGCCCCAGGTTTACGATTCCGCGCGGCCGCGCCTCGGGGCTTGGGCGCGAAGCGCGGCCCCCCGCGTCGATCTCCCACTGCGCGGGGCGAAAGAGCGCGGCGCCTGCGCGATCTCTGCGCGCCTGGCGCCGCGCTCACAGGGGCTGAGCGCGCTCCTCACCGAACCTGAAACTCCATTTGCATGCGTCCATGCGCGGGCTGGGCTCGCCGCCAACGGCGGAAGGTCGCGGGCGCGCCGCCGGTCCTCGAGCGACTTGGCGCGGCGGCGCCCGGCCGGGCATGACCGGACAGCCCCACGAGGTTGTTCGCCTTGGGCCCATGCCGGGCGAGACAGGCGTTATACGCCATCGGTTCGCGATATTGGGCGCATGAGGGATCGTCTGCGGCCCGCGCGCACTGAGCCCAGGCGAGAGCGGCAAGCGAAAGGGCGATCGCGGCGCGGGCGGCCATGGCTTCAGCCCCGCAATGCGGCGCCGGTCTTCCGCGACACTTCCGACACGATCCTGGCGACGGCAGCCTCGATCTCGGCCTCGGTCAGCGTGCGTTCGCGCGGTTGCAGGGTTACATGGATGGCGACCGATTTCGCGCCCTCGGGCAGGCCTTCGCCGCGATAAACGTCGAACACCCCCACGCTGGCGACGAGCGAGCGCTCCGCGCCCTCCGCCGCCCTGACGATGTCGATGGCGTTCGTCCTCTCGTCGACAACGAAGGCCAGGTCGCGCTCGACCGGCATGAAGTCCGAACGCGTGAGTTTCGGCTTGGTCCTGGTTGGTTTGGCCTTCGGCGCGGGGAGAGCGTCGAGCGTGATCTCGAACGCGACGATCGGCCCCTCGGCGTCGAGCGCCTCGCAGACGCTCGGGTGCAATTGCCCGAACCAGCCGACGACCGTCTTCGGCCCGAACTGAAGCGTCGCCGCGCGGCCGGGGTGCAGGAACGGCGGGCCGCCGGGGACGGCCTGCACCGCGCTCTCCTTCACGCCGAGCGCCGCGAGGACGGTCATTGCATCGCGCTTGGCGTCGAAGACGTCGACGAGCCCGCCGCCGCTCCAGTTCCGGCCTTCCTCGCCAGATTTGGCGCGGCCGCGCCTTATCCCTGCGGCCGCGATCTGCTGGTCGTTTTCGTTGGCGCCCAGAAACACCTGCCCGACCTCGAACAGGGCGACGTCGCTTGATCCCCGGCGCGCATTCCGTTCGGCAGCCGCGACAAGGCCTGGAATAAGGCTCGGACGCATGTCGGAAAGGTCGGCCGCGATCGGGTTGGCGAGCGCGAGCGAGGGCGAGCCGCCGCCGAACAGCTTGGCCGCCTCCTTGGAGACGAACGACCAGGTCACCGCCTCGCGTGCGCCGAGCGCGGCCAGCGTGCGCTTGGCGAGCCGGGTCCGCTTCTGCATCAGCGTCAGCACCGGCTTGGGCACGCCATCGTCGAGCCGGGGCAGGGGCCTGGGCGGCGCGCGGTCGACGCCGGCGATGCGCAGGACCTGTTCGACGATGTCAGCCGTCACCTGAACGTCGGGCCGCCAGGAAGGGACCAGCGCGCGGCCGCCTTCGATCTTGAAGCCGAGCCGGCCAAGGATCGCCTCGCCTTCCTCGCGCGGGATGTCGACGCCAAGGAGCCGCTTCACTTCGCCATAGGGGAAGGGAATCGACCGCCGCGGCGCCGACGGATCGCCAGCTACGACCATGCTCGAAGGCTCGCCGCCGCA
>DATGHB010000379.1:0-12677 GCA_035308265.1 Roseiarcus sp. | reverse complement strand
GGCGGCTGGCCGCCGCCGGCTCCCGCATGCTTGAAGTCCGGGTCTGAATGATAGCGCTTTACCATCATCCGTTCTGCCCCCATTCGCGCTTCATCCGCCTCGTTCTGGGCGAAATGGGGATCGAGCCGCGCCTCATCGAGGAAAGGGCCTGGGAGAGGCGCAGGGAGTTCCTGTTGATGGCGCCCGAAGGGGCGACGCCGGTTGTGATCGACGACGAGGGGCCGAGTCTGTCGGGCGCGGGCGTGATCGCCGAATATCTCGACGAGACGCGGGGCCTCGGCCTCGGCGACCGCCGGCTGATGCCCGGCGAGCCGCTCGCCCGCGCCGAGACCCGCCGGCTCATGCACTGGTTCAATATCAAGCTCTTTCATGAATCAAGTCAATGGCTTGTACACGAAAAGATCAACAAGCGCTTTATGAGTGCCGCCCAAGGCGGCGGCGGTCCGGACATGGACGCGGTGCGCGCCGCGCGGGCCAATCTGCGCTATCATCTGCGCTACATCGGCCACCTGATCGGGGCCCGCAACTGGCTCTCCGGCGACCGGCTGAGCTACGCCGACCTCGCGGCCGCGGCGCATCTGTCGTGCATCGACTATCTGGGCGACGCGCAATGGGACGAGAACGAAGCCGCCAGGACCTGGTATGCGCGGATGAAGTCGCGCCCGTCGTTCCGCCCGCTTCTGGCCGAGCGGCTGCCGGGCATGATTCCGAGCGCCGTTTACGCCGATCTCGACTTCTAGCGTCGTTACGCGAAAAGGCGCGCGCGCTCGGCTTCGACGCCTGCCGGGTCGCCCCCGCCGAGCCGCCGGCGAATGCGCGCGAGCGGCTCGCCGCCTGGCTCGGCGAGGGCGCGCATGGGGACATGGCCTGGATGGCCGAGACCTTCGAGCGGCGGGCCGATCCGCGGAAGCTCATGCCCGACGCCAGGAGCGTCATCATGCTCGGCCTCAACTATGGGCCGGCGGCCGATCCGCTCGCGGCGCTTCTGCGCCCGGGCGCGGGCGCGATCTCCGTCTATGCCCGCAATCGCGACTATCACGACGTTCTCAAGGGCAAGCTCAAGGCGCTCGCGTCGTTCATCGTCGCCGCGGCGCGGCCCGACGAGGCGGACGTGAAGGTGTTTGTCGACACGGCGCCGCTGATGGAGAAGCCGATCGCCGAGCGCGCGGGGATCGGCTGGCAGGGCAAGCACACCAATCTGGTGTCGCGCGAGTTCGGCTCCTGGCTGTTCCTTGGCGCGATCCTGACCGACCTCGAGTTCGATCCCGATCCCCCGGAGGAGGACCATTGCGGACAATGCCGCGCTTGCCTCGACGCCTGTCCGACCGGGGCGTTTGCGGCGCCCTACCGGCTCGACGCACGGAGATGCATTTCTTATTTAACGATCGAGCACAAAGGTCCGATTCCGCGCGAGTTTCGCTCCGCGATGGGAAATCGCGTCTATGGCTGCGACGACTGCCTCGCGGTCTGCCCGTGGAACAAATTCGCCCGTCAGGGGCAGGAGGCGAAACTTGCGGCCCGCGCCGATCTCGCCGCGCCGCCGTTGGCCGAACTCGCCCGCCTCGACGACGCGTCGTTCCGCTCGCGCTTCGCGGGCGGCCCCATCAAGCGGGCGGGCCGGGGGCGGTTCGTGCGCAACGTGATGATCGCGATCGGCAACTCGAACGACCGCGCGCTGGGGGAAGTTGCGGCCAAACGGCTCGAGGATGAGAATCAGCTGGTGCGCGGCGCCGCGGTCTGGGCGCTCGCGCGATTGATTTCGCGCGAGGAACTCTCAGCCTTCGCATCGAAGGGGCTGCGAAGGGAACGTGACCCAATGGTTATCGAGGAGTGGTTCGACGCTCTCGCCGCGCCGCCTGGACGGTGATCGCTCCTGACGCGCCGTCAGTGCGCGGGCGCGGCTTCGGCCTGGTGCTTGAGCCTCTCGATCTCGTCCTTGAGCTGAAGTTTCTTGCGCTTGAGTTCGTGAACCTTGACGTCGTCTGACGCCGGGTGGCTGATTTCGGCTAGGATCGCTTCCTCAATGGCCTGGTGGCGGCGCACCAGTTCGCTGAGATGCGAATCAATCGACATGGGACTGCTCCCTCATCTTCGTGGCGACGAAATTGTGACACAACTGGCGTTCCGCGCAAGCGCCAAAATGGCGGAGCGCTGTGAATTACCCGCCCATCTCCCCGCCATTTTGGGGGAAGATTCGGCCGCTTCCGGCGTCCCCAGCGTAAGCGCCTGCGGCCGGGGTCGGCCCTGGCGAGGAGGGGCGTTGAGGGCGCGCCAAGCCTGGCGTAGAGTGCGCCGCAATGAACGACAATGAGAAGGGGCTGACGCCGGAGGAACGCGCCGCGCTCGCCGCTCAAATCGAGCGGCTGCGAGAGGAGCACCGCGATCTTGACGTGGCGATCGAAGCGCTGCGGGCGGCGGGCCAGGCCGACCAGTTGCAGGTGCAGCGGCTCAAGAAACGCAAGCTCCTGCTGCGCGACAAGCTGGCGAAGCTCGAGGACCAGCTGACGCCGGACATCATCGCCTGACGGCGCGCCGGCTGCCGGCGCCAGGTCTCCGATTGCCCGGCGCTCGGCGCAACCCTATCGGGCCGGGCGCGTTAGCGGAGGTCGCCGCCGCCAGGCCGGCGCGCAATGGAGGCAAGCCCCATGCCCTATGAGGCCAACGCTGACCTGCCGTCGTCCGTGCGATCGCATCTGCCCGGGCGCGCCCAGGACATTTTCCGCGCGGCGTTCAATCATGCCCACGCCGCCCACGCCCACGATCCACGCCAGGAGGAAGCCGCGTTCCGCATCGCGTGGGCGGCGGTGAAGCGCGAGTACGAGAAGGTCGGGGACGACTGGGTGGCGAAAGGGTAGGCGAACGCCCCGGCGCGCGGCCGCGAGCCGTTTGACGATTGTCCATATTGTATTACGAATGGCCAGTTCGCGGGAGCCAGTTGACCCGGCGGTAAGGCGGCGGGCCCGCCCGCCTTGCGCTCACGTTTCGGGCCAGGGGGCGCCGCTTTGAGATTTGCTGAGGGGAAATGGCGCGGATTTCCAAAAAGCTGACTTCGCCGGCCCGGCGCGCGCGCGGGGCCCTTCGTTCGGCGGCCGAGCGCGCCGACCGGCGCGACCGCGCGGCCCAGACCTTCGAGCGCAATATCCACGCCTCGCTCGCCGGCCGGCTCGGCCGGGAGATCGTGAGCGGGGTCCACCCGCCGGGTTCGCTGCTGCCCAACGCGGCCGACATGTGCGCGCGGTTCAGGGTCTCCCGCACGGCGCTGAGAGAAGCCTATAGCGTGCTCACCGCCAAGGCGATGATCGTGGCGCGGCCGAAGATCGGCACCCGCGTCCGGCCCCAGGCCGACTGGAACATGCTCGATCCGGAGGTGCTGTCGTGGCATTTGCAGTCGACGCCGACGGAAAGCTTCGTCGCCGAGCTCTTTGTGCTTCGCCAGATGATCGAGCCGGAGGCGGCGGCGCTCGCGGCGGCCAAGCATTCCCGCGCCACCATCGAGCGGATCGCCGACGCCTATCGCCGCATGGACGAGTTCAGGGATGGCGCGGGCGATCTCATCGGAGCGGATCTCGATTTCCACATGAGCATTCTCGAGGGGACCGGCAATCACTTTCTCACCGCGCTCGGCGGCCTCATCCGCACTTCGCTCGAGTGCACGTTCGAACTGAGCTGGGAGGGCGCCTCGAAAATCCAGGACGCCCGCCTGCATCAGCACCGGGCCATCCTTGAGGCGATAAGCGAGGGCTCGCCGGAGCTCGCCAGGACACGCATGACCGAACTGCTCCGTGACTCGATCGACGACGTGCGGCAATATTTGAAGCAGCGCGACGCGGCGGGCGAACCGGCGGCGGCGCGCTAGGGTCGCCAGACTTGCGCTTGACGCCGCCCGGACAGGGGCGTGGGCTGGAGCGGAAGGAGAACCGCAAAATGAAGGCAGACCCGACCATCTCGCGGCCGCCATCGGCATCGTCCTCGGTCAGCGGCTGGATGGGCCGCCCTATGGCAAGGATGGGGCGGTCGAATACGCTCACGAAGGTCAAACGCTCGCGAAGCGGTAGAGCATTCTGACTCGCCCCTCACCCCAGCCCTCTCCCCGCAAGCGGGGCGAGGGCTTTCCGGCGTGGGGGCGCTCAGACGCCCGTCGCCTCGCGAGCCCTCAGGCGCTTTGCGACTTCCTCGTCGGTGAGCCGGGCTTCATAGATCGAACGCGCCTCGATGAGCCGCGCGGTCGCGGTGGCGATGACGATCGCGATCAGCATCGGGAGCGCAAAGGCGCGGGCCTGGCCGGTTAGCTCCATCATCAGCACCAGCGAGGAGATCGGCCCCTGGGTGGTTGCGGCCAGCATCGCGCCCGCCCCCAATAGCGCGTAGAGGCCGATCGCCCCGCCGCCCGGATGGACGGCGAGCCAGAGCCCGCCGAGCGCCGAGCCGATCAGGGCGCCAAAAGTGAGCGAGGGGGTGAAGAGGCCGCCCGGCGCGCCGCTCGCCGCAGAAGCGACCGTCGCGAACGGCCTCAGCACGACGAGGGCGGCAAGCACGACCGGCGCGAGCGGATGCAAGAACAGAAACTGGGCGACATCCTGGCCGTTGCCGAGTAGTTCGGGAAAGACGATCGACACCAGGCCAACGAGGCCGAGGACCGCCGGCGGCGCGACGAACCGGCGCCAGTCGGACGGACGGACCCGGTCGGCCCAAGCGATCGCGCGCACGAACGCGATCGAGGCGAGGCCGATGAGCGGCGAGGCGACGATCGCCCACAGGTAGACATCGGCCGCGACGGCGTAGACCGGGACGGCGTAGAGGGCCGCGTTGGGCACGACGAAGGCCGCCGTCCAGGTCGCGATCAGCGAGGCGGCGAGCGCGGGCAGGACCAGCCGCAGCGCCAGCGCGCCGCGCAGCACTTCGAGGGCGAAAATCGCGCCGCCGAGCGGTACGCTATAGACCGCCGCCATGCCGGCGCCGGCCCCGATCGCGACCATCAGGCGGCGCTCATCGTCCGAGAGCTTCTCAAGGTCCGAGAACAGATTGCCGAACACGGCGCCGGCCTGCTTCGGGGCGCCCTCGCGGCCGAGCGCGGTCCCCATGCCGACGATGACGATCGACAGGACCGCGCTCCCCAGGGTTCTCAACGCCGGCGCGCGTCCGGCGTGAAACCAGATCGCCGCGGTGATCTCGATGCCGTTGCCGCTGGTGAGCCGGGTCATCAGCCATTGGCCGAGCACCGTGACGAGCCCGGCGGCGAGCGGCACGGCGACATGGCGCAGCGGACCGGCCGCGCGCGCCGCCGCGATCAGGGCCTCAGGCTCGGGCGTGCCCCAGGCGAGATCCTGCGCCGCCTTGAACAACAGGGTCAAAAGGGCCGCGCCGAGACCGGCGGCGAAGCCCGTCAGAACGACCGCGATCCAGAAGCGCGGCGCGCCCGGATCGCGGAGCGTCGCGGGGACCTTCGCGTCGGCCGCGGGCTGAGCTTCTGGCTTTGATCCGGCTTCCAACGCTGCCCTTGCAGATGTCGCCTCGCCCACAATGGCGTCTCGCTACACGCCTAGCGCGGCGCGCCGCGCTAGGCAAAAGCGATGTGTGCCGCCCGTTCGCCGGGTTCGGGCTGACGAAAAGGCCGCCCGAGGGCGGCACGCGGCGAGCGCACAGCAGCTGTCAGACGCCGGCGCCTCCCGGTGTCGCCACGCCGGCGGGCGGGCGGCTTATCTTCTCCGCGGCGGCTCTGCGGGGCCGCAAGGTCTTCATCCCTGAAAAGGGCTAAAGGCTGCGGACGCCTAGTGGTTAAAATCTAACGCTCAGTACCTGGGTGCGAAGGTTTGCGGAAGGGTGGATAGGGTCATTTGGCTACCTACATCCATGTCCATGCTTGAATCTTTGGGATCAGACGTTTGGGTTGCCAATGGCGGCATCGTCTCGTTTCACGGTTTCGACTATCCGACGCGGATGGTGATCGTGCGGCTCGCTGACGGTGGGCTCTGGCTGTGGTCGCCAGTAAAGAAAAATGCGGAAATTGAAGGTGAGGTACGCGCGCTGGGGCCGGTTCGGCACATCGTCAGCCCCAACAAGTTGCACTACCTATTCCTGGGTGAATGGCAGGCGGCGTTTCCAAACGCGAAATTGTGGGGCACGGCGTCGACGATCGCCAAATGTCGCGACCTCAAATTCTCGGAGACGCTTGCCGACGACCCGCCATTGGACTGGGTCGGGCAGATCGACCAAGCCTACTTCACCAACTCGCCTTTCGTGGACGAACTGATTTTCTTCCACCGTAGGTCACGCACCGTCATCATCGCCGACCTATCGCAAACCTTTAGCGAGGCGTTCCTGAAGCTTCACTGGCCATGGTGGATGCGGGTCATCGCGAGGATGTCGAAAATGATTGAGGGGTGGGGCTACCCGCCAATCGATTACCGGATCAGCTTCCGTCACCGCGCAACCGCACGGCCCAAAATCCGCGCCCTGATTGACAAGCATCCCGAGCATGTCGTGGTCGCGCACGGAGAGGTTGTTCGGACGGACGGCGAGGCGTTTCTGCGACGCGCCTTTGCATGGCTGTATTGATGAATCAGGGTCCGCAACCGGTCGACCGTGGGGCGCTTCGCCATAGGATACCAAGCGTCTGGTTCGAACCACTAGGACGGATGTTGTCGCAAAAACCGGTCCGGTCGGCCTTCGCGTGTCCCGAGGACACGTCGCCGTCTCGGGATGAAGTTGAAGTCGCCCTGAAGGTGTAGCGACGGGGCCAGGCTACCGGCGATCCCGCGGCGGGCGCCGCGCCGCGCCTTGCGCCCCATGACGCCTTCCTTTAAGCGCGAGCGCCATGAATCGCGTCGACTCAGGGACCGGCGGGGCCTCATGAGCGGGGCGCCGAAGCCTGTCGCCATCATCATGGGCAGCCAGTCCGACTGGGCGGTCATGCGCCGGGCCGCCGAGACGCTGGATGCGCTCGGCGTCGGCTATGACGCGCGGATCGTCTCCGCCCATCGCACCCCCGACCGGCTCGTCGCCTTCGCCAGGGGCGCGAAGGCGGCGGGCTTCAAGGTTATCATCGCGGGCGCGGGCGGGGCGGCGCATCTGCCGGGGATGACGGCGGCGATGACGCCGATTCCGGTGTTCGGCGTGCCGGTCCCCTCGAAGGCGCTTCTTGGCCAGGACAGTCTCCTGTCCATTGTCCAGATGCCGGCCGGCGTCCCGGTGGGCACGCTGGCGATCGGGGAGCCAGGCGCGGTCAATGCGGCGCTTCTCGCCGCCGCCGTGCTGGGCTTGAGCGACGACAAGCTGGCCGCGCGGCTCGATGCGTGGCGGGCGAAGCGCACCGCCGAGGTCGCCGAGCGCCCTTACGAGGACGGCTCGAAGTCCGAGACCGCCGCGCGATGATCTTAAGCCCCGGCGCGACGATCGGCATCCTCGGCGCGGGCCAGCTCGGGCGCATGCTCGCCATCGCGGCGCTGAAAGTCGGACTCCGCACGCACATCTTCGCCCCGGACGAGAACGCGCCCGCTTACGACGCCGCGGCGGCGCGCACCGTCGCCGCCTTCGAGGACGAAGAGGCGCTCGCCCGTTTCGCCGAGAGCGTCGACGTGGTGACGTTCGAGTTCGAGAACGTGCCGGTCGCGACGGTTGAATTTCTCGCTGCGCGCGTGGCCGTCCGTCCGGGCGCGCGGGCGCTGGCGCTGACCCAGGACCGGCTCACCGAGAAGACATTCCTGCGCGATCTCGGGTTCAAGGTCGCGCCGTTCGCCGGCGTCGAGGACGCAGGCGCGCTGGTGCGCGCCGTCGCCGAGCTTGGCCGCCCCGCGATCCTCAAGACCCGGCGATTCGGTTACGACGGCAAGGGCCAGTCACTGATCCGCGAAGGTTCGAACGTCGCCGCGGTTCATCGCACGCTGGGGTTAGGCCCGATGATTCTCGAGGGCTTCGTCGCCTTCGAGCGCGAGGTGTCGGTGGTCGCGGCGCGCAGCCTCGAAGGCGAGACCGCGGCCTACGACGTGAGCGAGAACGAGCACGAGCGCCACATCCTGGCCCGCGCCCGGGCGCCCGCGCGGGTCAGCGCCGAGACGGCGGTCGAGGCCAAGCGCATCGGCGTCTCGGTTCTCGAGGCGCTCGATTATGTCGGCGTGCTGGCGGTCGAGATGTTCGTCACCCGCGACCGCAAAGGCCGCGAGGCGCTGATCGTCAACGAGGTCGCGCCGCGGGTCCACAATTCCGGCCACTGGACGCTCGAGGGCGCGCAGACCTCGCAATTCGAGCAGCATATCCGCGCCATCGCGGGGTGGCCGCTCGGCGCGACCACGCGCCGCGGCCGGGTCGAGATGCACAATCTGATCGGCGAGGACGCCGAGGACTGGCGCGATATCCTGGCCCAGCCCGACCTTGCGCTCCATCTCTATGGCAAGCTTGAAATCCGCGCCGGCCGCAAGATGGGTCACGTTACGCGGGTCTTCCCCGAGACGCCGGAAGCGGGGTGAGCGCTCCTCTCGCTAATGAAGGGGGACCCCGTGAGCCCTTTCTGGTCAGAACTTGTCCGCGAACTCTCACCCTATGTTCCCGGCGAACAGCCGCGGCTCCCGGGCCTGGTGAAGCTCAACACGAATGAAAGCCCGTTCGGGCCATCTCCGAAAGTCATCGAGGCGATCCGGGCGGCGGCCGACGACACGTTGCGTTTCTATCCCGATCCGCAATCAATCCGCCTGCGCGAGGCGCTGGCGAAGTATCACGGCGTCGAACCTGAAGAAGTCTTCGTCGGCAACGGCTCCGACGAGGTGCTGGCTCACGCCTTCGCAGCGTTATTGAAGCAGCCCCGTCCCGTGCGCTTTCCCGACGTGACCTATAGCTTCTACCCGGTCTATTGCCGGCTGTTGGAGATCGATCACGAAACGGTCCCTCTGGACGCCCAGATGCGCGTGCGCGCCGACGACTATCTCGATCGCAACGGTCCAGTGATCATCGCCAATCCAAACGCTCCGACAGGGATTGCCATTCCGCGCACGCAAATCGCGCGTCTGGCCCGCCGACGCTCCGAGGCTGCGGTTGTCGTTGATGAAGCCTATGTGGATTTTGGCGGAGAGTCCGCCATTCCGTTGATTAGAGACTGTCCCAATCTCTTGGTGGTGCAGACCATGTCAAAGTCGCGCGCGCTTGCGGGGCTGCGGGTGGGCTACGCCATTGGCAACGCCGCACTGGTGGAGGCTCTGACGCGGGTCAAGGACAGCTTCAACTCCTATCCGCTGGATCGGCTCGCCCAAGCTGGGGCGATCGCGTCGCTCGAGGACGAAGCGTATTTCCAGCGGGCGCGAGCCGCGGTGATGCGCAACCGCGACGACATGACCGTTGAGCTGACGCGACTTGGGTTCGACGTCCTCCCTTCCAGCGCCAACTTCGTGTTCGCCCGTCGCGCTCGCCATTCGGGGCAAGCGCTCGCGGCGGCGTTGCGCCAGCGCGCGGTGCTCGTCCGCCATTTCGCCGCTCCGCGGATTTCCGACTTTCTTCGCATTACAGTCGGCTCCGAGCCGGATCTTGCCCGACTGAAAATGTCCCTGAGCGAGATCCTTGCCGGGACCCGGTGAGATCGACGCCGACTGACGTTTGCGGAGACTCCGAGCCGCTACACGACTGCGCTTCGCCTTGACAGGCTTGCTGGCCCCTCCCTATAGGGGCGGCTCGCGTTCGACCGCTTGCCTTACGGCGGCGGCATCGGCGGGATAGCTCAGCTGGTTAGAGCGGCGGAATCATAATCCGTAGGTCCCCGGTTCGAGTCCGGGTCCCGCTACCAAACTCAATCGGAGGCTTGGGGAGAAACTGGCCCGGAAGGGGCCTTTTTCGTGTCGCGGCGCCTTGCAGAGCCGCCCGATGATTGCGGCGGCTTTGGGCGAACAGCGGCAAATCCGCTTAAGATCGCCATCGGAACGCGGGGCCGCGGCGCACGCCGGACACGCCGGATTCCAGCGCGCCCGTCGAAACGCGGGCCGCTCGCGAGACTGTCGCAGCTGACCCTCCAATTGTGGTTGTCCGTTGAACCGATTGAGGCTCTCCGGCGAACGTTATCGCGAATTAATCCGCCGGACACGATCAGGTAATGGCGCCGCCGCATTTGGCGGCGTCTCGCCCAACATTCAGCCCCCTCAACGCGTACGACCTTGAAATCGCGCGCGGCCGTCTCGTCGCCCGCGCACCCCCACCCAACACACCCCAAATCAGGGAGGTCCCCTTATGAGTCTCTGCAAAGGTCTTGGCGGAGCAGCCGGTCTCACCGCGCTTTTATTGGGCGCGACTGCGCTCGCAGGCGGCGCTCTCGCCGCAACCCCCGCGATGAGCCCGGAAACGCACTCTCTTTCCGTGACCGAGTCGCCGTTCGGAACGATGCCGGACGGCCAGAAGGTCGAGATGTACCGCCTGAGGAACGCCGAGGGCATGGAAGTGGACATGATCACTTATGGCGCGAGGGTTCAGGCGATCAAGGTTCCCGACAAGAACGGGAAGATCGACGACGTCGCCCTCGGCTTCGACGACATGAAGGGCTACCTCGGTCCCGACGATCCCTATTTCGGCGCGACGATCGGCCGCTACGCCAATCGCATCGCCAAGGGCAAGTTCACCCTCGACGGCAAGACGTACAGCCTGCCGGTCAACAACGGCCCCAACAGCCTGCACGGCGGCACGACCGGGTTCGACAAGAAAGTGTGGGCGGCCTCGGAGATCAAGACGCCGAGCTCCGTCGGCGTCGAGTTCACCCTGTTCTCGCCCAACGGCGACAACGGGTATCCGGGCGATCTCGCGGTCAACGTCCGCTACACGCTCGACAACCACAACGACCTGCTGATCCACTACTCGGCGGTCGACGACCAGCCGACTGTCATCAACCTGACCAACCACACCTATTTCAACCTCGCCGGCGCCGGCAACGGTACGGTGCTTGACCAGGTTGCGATGATCAACGCCAACAAGGTCACCGAGATGGACGACACGGAGATTCCGACCGGCAAGATTGTCGATGTGGCCGGCACTCCGCTGAGCTTCATCACCCCGACCGCGATCGGCGCCAACATCCACGCCGACAACCAGCAGCTCAAGTTCGCCGAGCCCAAACAGGGCGGCTATGACTTCAACTACGTCTTCAACAACCCCGGCGACCTCGGCGCGCTGGCCGCGAGCGTGACCGATCCGAAATCGGGGCGGACCATCGAGATGTATACGGATCAGCCCGGCGTCCAGTTCTACACCTCGAACTTCCTCAACGGCGTGAAGGGCAAGGAGGGAAAAGTCTATCAGCACTGGGGCGCCTTCACCCTCGAAGCGCAGCACTTCCCGGATTCGCCCAATCAGCCGAGCTTCCCGTCGACCGTGCTGAATCCGGGCGAGAAGTACTCCCAGACCACGATGTACAAGTTCCTGCCGACGAACCTGCCATCGTAGGAATCGTGGAAACCGCGCCCCTGAAGGTTTCAGGAGCCTTCGGGGGCGATGTCTCAATTTGGGGGGCGCGGTCTCAATCCAGAGGAGTGCCCAAGATGATCAATAAGTTTGGAGTCAGAGGACGGGTCCCGTTTCCGCGAAATGTGTCCCGCCGCGCGCTTTTCCAGGGGGGCTTGAGCTCGGGCGCCGCGGCGCTCACGCTTTCCGCCCTCGGCCGGAGCCAGGCCGCGTTCGCGGCGGGCGAGTCGGGCAGCCTGCCGAAACATCCGGAATGGAAATTCGTCTTCGTCAACCATGTGACGACCAATCCGTTCTTCGTGCCGACCCAGTACGGGATCGCCGACGCCTGCTCGATGCTCGGCTGCGCCTCCCAATGGACCGGCTCGCAGACGTCGGTGGCCTCGCAAATGGTCAACGCCATGAACACCGCGATCAGCGCCAAAGCCGACGCCATCGCGGTCTGTCTGGTCGACGAGCATGCCTTCAACGAGCCGGTCAAGCGCGCGCTCGAAGCCGGGATCCCGGTGTTCTCCTACAACGCCGACGCCAAGGGCGCCGACCGTCTGGCCTATATCGGGCAGGACCTCTACGCCTCCGGCCAGGCGCTTGGCCGGCGCATCGTCGAACTGGTCGGGGAGGGCCCGGTGGTCGGCTTCATCGCGACGCCGGGGCAGCTCAATATCCAGCCGCGTCTCGACGGCGCCAAGGAGGCGATCAAGGCGTCGGGCAAGAAGATCGATCTCGAGGAGGTGGCCACCGGTCCCACCGTCAACGAGGAGGTCTCGCGGGTCGACGCCTATTATGTCGGCCACAAGGACGTCAAAGGCATGTTCGCGGTCGACGCGGGCAGCACCATGTCGGTCGGCAAGGCGATGGCGAAGTACGGCCTGCACGCGAAGGGCGTTCACGCCGGCGGCTTCGACCTGCTCCCGGGCACGCTCGACGCGATCGCCCACGGCGATCTCGACTTCACCATCGACCAGCAGCCCTACCTGCAGGGCTTCTACACCGTCATGGAAATGGCGATGTTCAAGCTTTCCGGCGGCCTGACCGGCCCCGCCGACATCAACACCGGGCTCAAGTTCGTCACCAAGGCCAGCGTCGAGCCGTACCGGACGACCAAGAGCCGCTACGAGGGCAACGCGTCGGCGGAAGCCGTCATCCCGAGGTCGGGTCCGATCGGCGCGGCCTGACCGAAAGCCCCTGCAATGCAGGACAAAACGAAGCGGGCCGGCGCCGCCGGGCCGCTTCGCCCGGCCGAGCCGCGCCCA
>DATGHB010000378.1:0-9360 GCA_035308265.1 Roseiarcus sp. | reverse complement strand
CGACGGCGGCCAACAGAACAGCTTCGAACGATCTCGTCATGGCGGCGTTCCCCTTGCGATTGTGCGTAAGGGCGGCCCCGCGATGCGATCCGCCCTTTTTCAGCAAGCCGGAAACACCGGGCGGGCAAATTTATTCGCGGCCCGACGAACGAAAAAACGGGATCTTTAGGTCAGGCGCGCGAAGAGCGCCTGCGCCTCGGCGATCTCGGGCGCCTCTGGCGTCGGCGAAAGCCCTTCGAGCGCGGGCGCGAGAATGGCCCGCGCCTCGTCCGCGCGGCCCGTCGACTGGCAGAGCCTGGCGAGAGCGTGGGAGGCGATCAGCGCGTAGCCCCGCGCGCCCTGACCCTCGGCGATGGCGATCGCGGTCTGGAAAGCCTCCCTGGCGGCAGAGGGGGCGCCAGGAGACCGCATCAGCAGGAATTCGCCGCGGAGCCGATAAAGGTACGGATCGGTGACGTGCTCCCCGGTCTCCTCGGCGATCGCCAATCCGGCGTCGATCTCGGAGAGCGCGCTCTCAAAGTCCGGCCGCATCGCTTCAAGCTCCGCGATAAGGCCGTGGAACCCTGGGCCGCCGCTCCTGTTGCCGATCGCGAGATAGGAGGCCAGCGCCTCCCGAAGCCCGAGCGCCCCCGCCGCCGGGTCGAAGAGCTTGCCGCGCGCCCAGTTCGAGTACATCCGGCCGAGGTCGGTGTAGGTCTTCAGATTGCGCTCCTGGGTCAGCTGAAGCAGCGATTCCACCGCGACCCGCGTGGCGGGGGCGTCGCCGCGGCGGCTTTCAATGACGGTCCTGAAGAAGAAGGCGCTGGCGACCGCCGCCGAATGGCCGAGCTCGTTGGCTCGGCGGGTCGATTCGTCGATCAGCTGGCGGGCCCGCTCGAAGTCGCCCAAATGCCACTCCGTCAGGGCGAGGAAGTTGGTCGCGCTCACCTCGGTGTCGTTGCCGAACCGGAACAACGTTCCCCGGTCCCGCTCGCGGACATAATCGCTGAGCGTCCGCTCGAGGACGTTGCGCGCCGCCCGCAGGTCGCCAAGCTGGAGCGAGACAAAGCCGAGAAGCCGGCGGGCGACGCCCGCCTCGGTCGCGCGCCCTTGGTCTCTCGCATCGCGGAGAAAGGCTTCGGCTTCACCATGCGCCTTTCGATATTCGCCGCGCACGAAGCTCTTCAGGCACTCGCCATAGTAGGCGACGAAGCGCGGATGAGACTCATCCGGCGATCCGGCGAAACAGCTAGCGCGGGCGTAGGCCGCGCTCATTTCGTCGGCGGCAAAGCCTTTCAGCCACATCGCCGCGTGACCATAATCGATGTTCAGCTTCAGGAGCCTGTCGGCGAAAGCCGGATCCCTGGCCCCGGTTCCTGGAGCCTCCCGCTCCGTCTCCTCGGCAAGCGCGATCGCCTTGCCGAGATGGGCGATCGCCTCCTTGAAGGCCGAGCGGCCCAGCGCCTCCTCGCCGGCATTGCCCCACCACACGACCGCCAGCTTCTTGGCGCCGGCCGCGGTGAAATGACGCGCGATCGGCTCCGGTTCCGATTGCGCCGCGATGAGCGCGGCGGCCGCGCGCCGGTGTAGCGCCTGCCGCCGGCTTCTGAGCAGGCTATCGTAGGCCGAGTCCTGAATCAGCGCATGCTTGAAGCAAAAGGTCGCATCCGGCGGGACGCCATCGGCAAAGAGAATGTCCGCATCCAAAAGATGCGCCAACGCGGACGCAAGCGAGGCTTCGTCGAACCCCTTGTGCGCGGACTCGCCCTCAGACGCAACGGCGCGCAGAAGGGCATAGGGGAAGCTCCGCCCGAGGACCGCGCCGACCTGCGCGACTTCGCGCGCTGGTCCCAGACGATCGAGCCGCGCCGCCAGCGACTGCCTCAGCGTCGGCGGAATCGCCTGCGCCGCCCCCCGCTCGCCGCGCTCGAGTATGAACCGCGTCACCTCCTCGACAAACAGCGGCACCCCGCCCGCGCGCTCGCCGACCCTTTTGGTCAGATTGGCCGGCAAGGCGCGGCGGGACGCAAGCTCGTTGATCATGCGCTGAACCTCGGCCTCGCCGAGCGGCGCGACCGCGATGATCTCATGATGCGCCTTCAGGTCCCAGGGCGGACGGAATTCCGGCCGCGCCGTCGCGAGAACCAGGATCGGCGCCTCGGCGCCGCGCTCGCTTAAGCCATGCACGAGATCGATCGACGTCGGGTCGAACCACTGCAGATCCTCGAAGACGAGCACCAGCGGCTGGGTCCGGGCGGCGGCCGCCGCCCATTCGGCCATGGCCGCGAGCTGGCCGCGGCGAATCTCCTCCGCGGCAAGCTTGAGCAAGCGCTCGGGGGGCAGCGGAACGCCGACCATCGGCGCAAGCAGCGGCGCGAGCCTGCCCGGGTCGAGCCCGATCTCGGCGAGAAGCGATTCGAGTTCGATGAGCCGCCGCTCGGGCGCCGTCTCGGGACCACCGAACCTGGCGCGTCCCCACGCCAGGACAGGATGCAGCGGCGTGTTCCGCAAGAGCTGCGAGGCGCTCCATTCGATCCATGTGTGCGGCGTCTCGCCCATCCGGCCGCGAAACTCCTCGATGAGGCGCGACTTGCCGATGCCGGGCTCGCCGACGATCAGGACGAACTGCCCTTTGCCCGCGAGAGCCTGCTCCAGCCGGCAGGCCATGACCGCGAGGTGGTCCTCGCGGCCGACAAACGGGGTGAGAAGCCGGGCCCCTCTTCGGCGCCGTTCCCCGCTCGACCGTACAATGCGATAGAGGTTCACCGGCGCCGGCGCGCCCCTGAGCTCGTGAGCGCCCTTGTCCTCGACGATGAACAGGCCCGCAACCTGACGCTGGACGGTCGAGGTGACGAGCACCGTTCCAGACTCGGCCGCGGCCTGGACGCGCGCGGCGATGTTGGGCGCTTCCCCGAACACTTCGCCCGCGGCGTCGACGACCACCGGACCGCTTTCGAGGCCGATGCGAACGGCGAGCCCGGGAGCGCCGGCCGCCCGGTTCCGGGCGTTGACTTCGCCGAGCGCCTGCTGGACGCCAAGCGCGGCCCGGACCGCGCGTTCGGCGTCGTTCTCCTGCGCTTGCGGATAGCCGAAGACGGCCATCAGCCCGTCTCCAAGCCGCTTGAGCACCCGGCCGCCAAGCCCGGTCACCGCCTCCGAGGCCTCGTCGAGATAGGCGTTGAGGAGATTGCGCCAGTCCTCGAGGTCGAGAGCGGCCGCAAGCTCGGTCGAGCCGACCAGATCGCAGAACATGATGGTGACCGGACGCCGCTCGACAGGATCGAGCCCGGGGAGAGACCGCGGCGCCGCAGCCGGCGCCGGCCAGGCGGGGGCCGAAGACGGTTCGGGCGCGGAAAGCTCCGCTATCGCCCTAAGCAGGCGCCGGCGGTCGCCGAGGGAGACCCCGAGTTCCTCGAGGTCGCCGTCGGTGAGATCCGCGAGCACATCGCAATCGATCCGGTGATCCCGGAACGCCTGCTCGTACTGGCTTAGCCCGAGGCGCCGGAGCCACGCCTGGACGTCCAACATCACGATCACGGTCTCGCGCCCCAAAGCCTGCCTCGTTCTGCGGTGGACATAAGGGCTGAGACCGCTCACGAAACAGCGCGCTCCGCAATGCGTAGAATCACCCAGGCGCCTGATTTTGCTTAAGGTTTTGCGGAAAGCCGGAATCCGCTCGAATCGGGAGAATCCGATCCAACGCCGGAATCCGGGAATCCGGTGACGCCTTACTCAATGTCCAACTGAATACCGACGAGAGTTTCGAAATTACACACTATGCAAACGTATTTCCGCACAAGGCTCCGCCCGACGCTGAATCGCGAATGGCGCCGCAAGCGGTTGAAAAGCCTCGATTCGGAATCGAAAATGGTTGGGCCTCGGGCGCGGCCGACCCCAAAATCTGGGGTCCACTTGCCTCCGCCCCTCAGGGCGCGCCGGCCACGTTCAGCCCCTCTCCAGCGCCGCCGGGGCTCGGGCCTCAAGCCGCGCCGACGCGCCTCTCGAGCGCGTCGTAAAGCGCGTTGCGGGCGGCGAAGGTCTGCTCGAGCGCCGCGACGCTCACCCGCTCGGCGCCTTCGGTCAGAAGCCAACCGGCAAGTTCGGCCGCCTTGTCGCGGGGGCAGTGCAGCGCGATGAGGCCATGCGGATCGACGTCCCCGCCGATCGCCGGGACCGCGCCGAAGCGTTCGCAGGCCTTTTCCACGACGGCCTGCGCAGGGCTCCGCAGCCGCGCCCGGACCTCGCGCGAATTCAGCGCCTCCTCGCTCGCCGCGATGCGGGCGAGGATGTCCCGCGCCGCCTGCCTTGCCTTCGGCCCCCAGGGGGCGGTCAGCGAGGCGATCAGGTTCGCCTGCGAGCGCAGAATCACGCCGTCGTCGAGCGGCTTCAGCGCATTGGCGGCAAGCGTCGCGCCAGTCGTGGTGATGTCGACGATGAGCTCGGCCGAGCCCGAGGCGGGCGCGCCCTCGGTCGCGCCCAGGCTTTCCACAATGCGGTAGTCGGCGACGCCATGCTCGGCAAAGAAGCGGCGGGTCAGGTTGACGTACTTGGTCGCAACCCGCATGCGCTCGCCGCGCCTGGCGCGAAAGGCCTGCGCGACGTCGTCGAGGTCGGCCATGGTGCGCACGTCGATCCAGGCTTTGGGCGTGGCGACCACCACATTGGCGTGGCCGAAGCCGAGCGGGCTCAAAAGCTCGAACCGCGCCCCAACGTTAGGCGCCTTCTCGCGCAACAGATCCTCGCCGGCGACGCCGAAATGCGCTTGGCCCGCGGCAAGCTGGCCGACGATCTCGGCCGACGAGACATAGACGACCTCGACTCCGGGCAGCCCCGCGATTGCGCCGCGATAGTCGCGCGCGCCCCGCCCCTGAACGAGCTCGAGCCCCGCGCGGGCGAAGAACGCATGGGCCGCCTCCTGCAATCGCCCCTTGGAGGGGACCGCAAGCACGAACGGCCCCTCGGCGCCATTGCCCTTTTGCGCGGCCATCAGCTTTTCTCTCCGTTCGCGAGCCGGTCGAGCGTGATCGCCGCGCCGACAGCCGGAATATCGTCAGGCGCCCCAAGGCGCCGGGCGAGGCCGTCGTAGCGTCCGCCGGAAAGCGCGGTCTTCGCGCCCGGCGCGCAGGCGTCGTGGGCCTCGAACACGAAGCCGGTGTAATAGTCGAAATCCCGCACGAAGGCGGCGCTGAAGCGGACCGATTCGATCCCGACGCCCCGGGCGGCGATGAAGCCATTGCGCCTTTCGAACCCGTCGAGCGCCGCGTTGAGATTGAGGCCACCGGAATGAGCCAGGCGTCTGAGCTCGATCGCGGCCTGGTCCGGATCGCCGGAGACGCCCAGGAACGCCTCGAGCGCCGCCCGCTTCTCCTTTTCGATCGGCGGCCCCGACCTCAGGCTGGCCTGTTCGAGAAAGCGGTCGGCAATCTCGCCTGGCGTGCGCCCGCCGACCGCCTCGATCCCGGCGATCGCGAGCAGGTCCTCGACCAGCGCCTTCGCGCCGGCGTGATCGGCGCTCTCCAGCGCCGCCAGCACGCCAGGTTGGGCGAGCGCGCTCTGGCTCGGGCGGCTGAAAATGGCCTCGAGGCTCAATCCGCGGGCGACGCCGCGGCGCAGGCGCCGGCGCCACGGCTCGGGAATCGCCAGGCAATCGAGGACGGCGTCGAACAGGCCCGCGTCGCCGATCCGCGCTTTCAGCATGGCCCCGCCGGCCGCCGCCGCCGCCTCCAGGCCAAGCGAAAACACCTCGGCGTCGGCCGCCTCGGCGTCACGGCGGCCGAAACTCTCGAGCCCGGTCTGGGTCTGCTCGCCGCCCTGGGCCCCGCGGGCGCGGAAGACCGGGCCAAGATATGAATATTCCGCAACCTGGCCGGCCTTACCGGAACTGAGATAGGCGCGGCAGACGGGGATCGTATATTCGGGCCTCAGACAAAACTCCTCGCCGGATTCGCCGGCGGTGAGGAACAGGCGGCGGCGGACTTCCTCGCCCGACATGTCGAGAAAGATTGCGGCGGGGTGCAGGATCGGCGGCTCGATCCGCTCGAAGCCGGCGGCGAGCAGGCAATCGAGCGCCCGCTCGCCCGCTGCGCGCGGCGGCTGGCCCTCGGAATTCGCCAGAGCGGAACCGGGAATGGTTGGGGTCACGAGACGGCCCTCATGGATCTTCGGCCCCTTTAGCAAAGCCGCGGCGGGCGCGCAGCCCCTAACCTTAAGCCAAGGTGAACGGTCTTCTTAAACGAAGCGCGCCCCGGTTGCCGCCGCGGCCCGGCCATGATCCGATGAAAGGAAGCGCCGCCGAATCACCCCTGGGGCCGTCCAGCCTTACGATGAAGCCTGCGTCCGCATTGCGCCTCATGCGCTGGATCTTCCTCGCCTTCGTCCTCGTGGGCCTTGGCCGGGCCGGCGCGCAGGAAACCCACCGGCTCGACCTCGACCAGACGCGGGCGACGCTGACCGCCGCTGAAACCTCGCTCAGGGACAAGACCCTGGGCGATGCGGAGTTGCAGAAGCTGCGCGCCCAGAGCGAAGCGCTTGCGCTCGCGCTTCAGGGCGCGATCGCCGAGCTTGCGCCCCGCCTCGCGGCGTCAGCGAAGCGCCTCGAGGAGCTCACGCCCAAATCGGGCGAGGCCGCGCCCACCACGGATGTCGCGGCCAAGGACCTCGAGAACGAGAAGCAGAGGCACGACCGGATCGACGCCCACCTGCGCGCAGCGCGCGCGATGTTGCTGGAAGCCGACGACCTCTCGACGCGCATCAGCGCGGCGCGGCGCCAGGCGTTCGCGCAGCGAACGTTCACCCGCTCGTCGAGCGTCCTCGATCCGCGGCTTTGGGCGGCCGTCCGGCAGGAAGTCCCCGTTGACGCCGGGGTGATGCGGAGCCTGATCGGCAACTGGCTCGACGCCGCCCGCGAACGGCTGACGCTCGCCGGCAAGATCGAGCTTGCCGCGATCGTGCTCGCCCTCATGCTCGCGGCCGCGCCGTTCGGCTGGATCGCGCGCCGTTTTGTGTACAGGGATCGGGCCGCGGAGCCCAGCCGGTTGCGCCGCGCGCTCGCCGCCGCCTGGACATTCGCCGTCTTCGCGGCGGCGCCGCTCGCCCTCCTCGGCGTGCTGGCGGGCGCGCTCGATTCCTTCAACCTCGCCGATCCGAGCATGAAGGGCGTCATCGACGGCGCTTTCGAAGCGCTGCGCGTCATGATCGCCGTCAATGCGCTGGGTCTCGGGGTGCTCGCGCCGGGGCGGCCGGCCTGGCGGCTCCTTCCGATGAGCGACCGGACGGCTGCGATCTTCTATCGCCTCGCGATAACCATCGCCACGATTTGGGCGGTCGTGCGGCTGATCGAGCCCGCGGCCGACGTCGCCGCTTCGCTCAACATTGCGATCGCCGCGCGGGGCGTGGGCGCGCTTCTGGTCTCGATCGCGATCGCCTATGCGCTGCGCGGGCTCGGGTCCGCCGGCCCGCAGGAAGCGCAGCAAACCGAGGCGTGGGCGCCCTTACGAACGCTCGGCTGGGCGGCCGCGCTCGCCATTCTCGCCGCCGCGCTGACCGGCTACATCGCCTTCGCCACTTTCCTCGTCAACCAGGCGATCTACCTGTCCGTCCTCGGCAGCGCCCTCGCCATCGCCGACATCATCGCGCAGGACGGGACCGAGACGATCCTGAAGCCGGACGGGCCGGTCGGCGCTCGCCTCATGGCAATGGCGGGGCTGCGCCGCACCGTGCTGGCGCAGATTGTCGTCATCCTGCAAGGCGTCGCCCGCCTCATCGTGCTGGCGGTCGCGATCGCGGGGATGCTGAGGCCCTGGGGCGTGCAGTCGGACATGTTCGGGGGGCTGCGCGCGGCCTATTTCGGGTTCTCGATCGGCGGCGTCACCCTGTCGCTGTCGTCGATGATCGGCGCCGCGATCGTCTTCTCGGTCGTGGTGTTCGTCACCCGGCTGATCCAGGACTGGCTGGGCGGAAAGCTGTTGCCGCAGACCCGCATGGACGCCGGAGTCAGGGACTCGGTCCGCACGATCTTCGGCTATCTCGGCCTGATCGTTGCAGTGTTGTTGGCAGGGGCCCAGATCGGCCTCGACCTCCAGAAGTTCGCGCTGATCGCCGGCGGCCTGTCGGTCGGCATCGGTTTCGGCCTGCAGACCATCGCCAACAATTTCGTCTCCGGCCTCATTCTTTTGTGGGAGCGCCCGATCCGGGTCGGCGACTGGGTGGTGGTGGGCGCCGAGCAGGGGTTCGTCCGCGCGATCAACGCCCGCGCGACCGAGATCGAGACCTTCGACCGCGGCAGCCTGATCGTGCCCAACTCGAACCTGGTCAGCGGCGTGGTCAAGAACTGGGTTCACAACGACCGCGTGGGGCGTATCATCGTCTCGGTCAATGTCGCCTACGAGAGCGACCTGGACACGGTGCGCGACCTAATGATCGCCGCGGCCAGGGCGCAGGACCAGGTGCTGGCGATTCCCGCCCCGTCGGTGATGTTCGCCGAGTTCGGCGACTGGGCGCTGAAATTCAACCTCGTCTGTTTCGTCGACGATATCCTGCTCGCCGAGCGGACCCGGAGCGACATCAATTTCGACGTCCTGCGCCGGATGCGGGAGGCGGGCCTGCGCATCGCCTACCCGGCGCTCCCGCCTCCGCCGGCGCTGAAGATGTGACGGCGCGCCGCCTCACGCCGCCGTCCGCCCCGCCTCCCAGCCGATGATCGCCTGCTTGCGCGCGAGCCCCCAATGGTAGCCGGTGAGCCCGCCCGAGCGCCCCAGCACTCGGTGACAGGGGACGACGAACGAGATCGGATTTTTGCCCACCGCCGCCCCGACCGCCCGCGCGGCTTTCGGCCTGCCAATCGCCCGCGCGATGTCCGAATAGGTGGTCGCGCGCCCCATCGGAACATGGAGCAGCGTCTCCCAGACCCTGAGCTCGAAATCGGTCCCGATCAGGACGACGCGCAGCGGCGTCTCCCGCCGCCACAGCGCGGGATCGAAGGCGCGGGTGGCGTAAGGCGCGGTCGCGCGGTCGTCCTGGACGAGGCGCGCGCGCGGCCAGCGCCGCGCCATGTCGGCCAGCGCCGCTTCGCGGTTCTCCTCGTCGACGAAGCCTAGGCCCGCCATGCCGCGCGGCGCGGCGACAACGATTGCCTCGCCGAAGGGCGAGGGGTGGAAGCCGTAAGCGAGCACGAGATCGTCGCGCCGGTAGTCGCCGGGCGTCAGCGCCTCGTGGGCGACGAAGAGATCATGCAGGCGGCTCGGGCCGGAGAGGCCCACGTCATAGGCCGCGTCGAGCACGCTCGCCGAGGAGCGCAGGAGTTCCCGCGCGCGCTCGATGGTGATCGCCTGCAGAAACGCTTTCGGCGTGAGCCCCGCCCAGCGCTTGAATACGTGCTGGAAG
>DATGHB010000377.1:0-11327 GCA_035308265.1 Roseiarcus sp. | reverse complement strand
ACGCCGGCTACGCCGACAAGTTCGACGGCGCCGTTCACGCCACCCGCTCCCGCTTCGTGACTTTGGCGATGAACGAGCCGTGGGGCGTGATGGGCATTGTCTGCCCGGACGAGGCGCCGCTGCTGGCGTTCGTTTCGCTGGTCATGCCGGCGATCGCCATGGGCAATTGCGTGGTAGCGGTTCCCTCGGCCAGCCATCCTTTGAGCGCGACCGATTTCTATTCGGTCATCGAGACGTCGGACGTGCCCGCCGGCGTCGTCAACATCGTCACGGGCGACGCGAACGCGCTCGCCAAGACGCTGGCCGAGCACGACGGCGTCGACGCGCTCTGGTATGTCGGCGGTAAGGACGGCGCGGCGCAAGTCGAGGCGCTGTCCGCCGGCAATCTCAAGGCGACGTGGACCAAAGCCGCGGCGATCGACTGGGCGAAAGCTGAAGGCCGCGAGTTTCTGCGCCGGGCGACCCAGGTGAAAAATATCTGGACGCCTTACGGGGAATAACGCCCTCTACCATTCCCTGGTCACAGCATAGCCCATGGCGCGGAATCGCTCGATGAGGCCGGTCTTGCCCGCAAGATGCAGCGCGCCGACGGCGATGAACGCCCCGCCGGAAGCCAAAAGCGGCGCGGCGCGTTCGGCCATCACCGCGTTGCGGCCCTGGAGCAGGTCGCGCATGAATTCGTTTTCCGCCGCGCGTTCGGCCGCGCTCGGTCCTTGAACGGCGTCAGAGACGGCCAGGATTTCGGCCGGCCGGCTCTCGCGGTAGAGGCTCAGCATGGTCGCGTAGAGGTCGTCGTTCATGCCCGGATCGCGGGCGGCGGCGGTGAGCAGCGTCGCGGCGGTTTTTGGGCTCAAGGCGGCGATGGCGTCGAGCTGCTCGCCGACCGTTTCGAGGCCTACGACCTTCACCCCCGATTCATTCGCGGTCTGGGCCAAGAATTGGTCGACCTCCGGCAGATTGCGGGCTTCGCGCGCCGTTTCGCAGGCGGGCGCCGCGGTCAGCATGGCCAGGAACCACGGCTTCAAATGGTGCGCGAATTCGGCCGGGTATCCGAGGCTCGCGATGAAGGTGTCGATTTGCTCGCGATTTTCGGGCGCGATGACGCCCTCGAACGTGTCACGGTCGCGATCGAGCGCCTTGGCCAGCGTCGCCGCGGAGATGTTGGCCTTGTCGACGAGGTCGAAAGGCCCGCCGAGCTCGGTCGCCAGGACCTTCGATCCCCTGATCGACTGCGCGGCGCGCCTTGCGACTTCGAGCGCCGACTCGTCGGTCGAGTGGATCGTGCCGAAGAGAAAGGAGGGGGCAAGGCCGGGTTTGGCGATGCGCCACAGAAGGCCGTCAGCGTTGACGAGATCGTCCGCCCGCGCGGACTCAGCCGCTGCGAGTCCCTCGACCTGGGTAAGGTCCGAGCCTTGACAGGCCTCGGGCGGCCCGGCTCGTGCGAAGGAAAGGAAGGCGCCGAGAAGGCACGCACACGCGCCAATACGAATGACCCTCACAGCTTCCTCAGCGCGACTTCCTCGATCCGATGGCTCGCGCCCTTGGTCAAAAGCAAGTCCGCGCGCGGCCGCGTCGGCAGGATATTCTCATGCAGGTTGACGAGATTGATGCGCCGCCAGATCGAGCGTCCCGTCGCCTCGGCCTCGGCGTCGTTAAGGTCGGCGTATTGACGGAAATAGCTGAGGGGGTCGCGAAACGCCGTTGTCCTGAGCCCCATGAAACGCTCGACGTACCATTGCTCCAAGAGCGATTCGTCGGCGTGCAGGAAAATCGAGAAATCGAAAAAATCGGAAACGAACGGAATCTCCTTGCCTTCGCGCGGCAGCCGGTTCGGCAGGAGGACGTTGATGCCCTCGAAGATGAGAATGTCCGGCCGATCGACGACGACCGTCTCTCCGGGCACGATGTCGTAGGTGATATGGGAGTAGACGGGCGCTGCGACGTTGCGCTCCCCCGCCTTGACCGCGGAGAGAAAGCGAATGAGCTTGGTGCCGTCGTAGCTCTCCGGAAAGCCCTTGCGGTCCATGATGCCCTGCCGGATCAGGTCGGCGTTCGTCTGGAGGAAGCCGTCGGTGGTCACCAGCTGAACCTTCGGCGTGTTCGGCCAGCGGGTGAGCAGCGCCTGCAGGACTCGCGCGGTGGTGGACTTGCCGACCGCGACCGACCCTGCGATGCCAATGATATAGGGAACCTTGCCGTCGTTGGCGCCAAGGAAGCGTTGCGTCGCCTTGAACAGCCCTTGCGTCGCCGCGACGTAGAGCGCAAGCAGCCGCGACAGCGGCAAATAGATGGCGACGACCTCGTCGATCGAGATCGGATCATGGGTCGACTGCAGCTTGCGCAAATCGTCGATCGTCAGCGTGAGCTGAGTGTCGGCGCGCAGCTGCGCCCATTCGTCGCGGGTGAAGCGGCGGAACGGGGACAGTTGAACGTCGGCGCGGTCCATCGCAATTCCCCAGCCTAAATCCGACGGCCCCGGCGGTCTTACGCGCCAGCCTTCACGGGTCCGCGAGACGCCTTTTCCTCATGCCCACTCTGCCGAGATCGTTTCTCGAGCTCCTCCATCACCGACTTGAGCGTCACCTTCCGTGCGCGGATGAGGACAAGCAGGTGATAGAGAACATCGGCGGCCTCCGCCCGGACTGCGTTCTCCTCCAGCGCCGCCGCGGCGACAGTGAGCTCGATCGCCTCTTCGCCGAACTTGCGGGCGCAATGCGCCGCGCCCTTGTCGAGCAGGCTGCGCGTGTAGGAGCTCTCCGCGCTTGCCCCCGCGCGCTCATCGATCGTGCGAGCGAGTTCGTCGAGCGTGAACATCGCCGGACTGTCCTTCTTGCCCATCGCGTCCTTATCTCCCGATATGGCGCCCCCCGCAACAGGACGGGCCGCCCCACGCGAGCTTCTTGACTTGGGTCTTGGGCGGGCCCTAAAGCATCCCGGCCTTTAAGGCAGGGCGATTAGCTCAGCGGTAGAGCACTCCCTTCACACGGGAGGGGTCGCAGGTTCGATCCCTGCATCGCCCACCATCCGTGAAACCCCGATCGCCGAGCCGATGACCCGCAATCGGAACCGCCGCTCAAAGCCGCCTTCCCCCGGCTCGGGCAAACCGCCGCATGGCGCCAGCCGCCAGACGGGAGCGCAGGCCGCCGAGCCGAAGCGGCCATCCGGGCGCTCGAGCCATCGCGATCGTCCAGGCGAGCGGCGGGAGTCCCGGGTTTCGCTGATCTACGGCTTCCACAGCGTGCTGGCCGCGCTCAAGGCGCCCCGAAGAGAGCTCATCCGCCTCTACGCCACGCCCGCGGCGGCCGAGCGGCTCGGGGCCGAGGCCGCCGCGCGCGGGGTCGAGATGAGGATCGTGAGCGCCGAGCAGATTGCCGCTCTCAGCCCCCGCGCCGCGGTTCACCAAGGCGTGCTGCTCGAGGCCCGGCCGCTCGCCCCGATCGACGTTTCGGAGCTGCCGGCGAACGGCCTCACGCTGGTTCTCGACCAGATCACCGACCCGCATAATTTCGGCGCGATTCTGCGCACCGCCGCAGCCTTCGCCGTCGACGCGCTGATCACAACCGAGCGCCACTCGCCCGACTTCGCCGGCGCGCTGGCGAAATCGGCCTCAGGCGGGCTCGAGCACGTGCCGATCTGCAGCGTCCCCAATCTGGCGCGGGCGCTCGAGGAGATGGGGGACATGGGCTACTGGCGGATCGGGCTCGACTCGGGGGCGGAGGCCAAGCTCGGGGATGAAACGCTTGCGCGCCCGCTGGCGCTCATCCTCGGCGCGGAGGACAGGGGCTTGAGAAGGTTGACCCGCGAGCGATGCGACCGAATGGCCCGCCTCGATCTGCCGGGCGCGATCAAGAGCCTCAACGTTTCCAACGCCTGCGCCATTGCGCTCGCTCTCGCGCATGAGCGCCTGTCCGCCGAAGGGTGAGGAGGGCGGCGCGCTCACTTCAAGGCGTCGGCAGGCACAACCTTCGCGTAGCTCAGGTCGTAGGTTTTGTTGCGCAGCGGGTCGAGCGGAGTGCCTTCGGAAGCGTCGTAGATGCGCGGGCGTCCGGACGCGGTCGGCGGCTGCGCCGCGGCTGGCGCGGCGACGAGGGCGTCGGCGGGGATGCTGGAAGCCGACGGCGCCGTCCCGTACCTGGCCTCGCGCGCCTTCTCGTCCGCGAGCATCGCCGGCGACAACGGAACGGAGGCGACCGGTCCGCCGCCTGCGCCCGATTGGTCCGCGTCGGAGAAGGCGAGCCCGGCCGCGGGCGCGTCGTTGACGCCGGTCACGACGGCGCCGATGTCCTCGATGGTCTTGGCGCCTGGAGCGGCGAGCAAGGCCAGCGCCGCAGCCTCCGCCTTCCGGCCGGCGCCGATCCTGGTGAGGCGGGCGATGAGCGCGGCCGGCGCCGATTGTCCCTTCGAGGGCGCGACAAGGGCGCCGAACTCAGCCGGATCGACCGGTTCGATCGAGCCCCGAATCGAGGGCCCTGGCGCGACGTCCGGGGCGAGCTTGTCCTTGACGTCCTTCTCGATCTGGCGCCAGCGGGCGACATTCTTCTGGTGCTGATCCAGCGTCTCGGCGAAGGTATGCCCTCCGGTTCCGTCGGCGACGAAATAGAGATCCTTGCTGCGCGCCGGATTGGCGACCGCCTCCAGCGCCGCCTTGCCCGGGTTGCAGATCGGACCGGGCGGCAGGCCGTCGATGATATACGTGTTGTACGGTGTCGGCTGAGTGAGATCGGCCCTGGTTATGCTTCGACCGAGCGTGCCCTTGCCGCGAGCCAGGCCGTAGACGATCGTCGGGTCGGACTCGAGACGCATGTGCTTTTCGAGGCGATTGATGAACACGCTGGCGACCCGCGGCCGCTCGTCCGGCTTGCCGGTCTCTTTCTCCACGATCGAGGCGAGGGTGACCATTTCTCCCGGCGATTTGATCGGCAAACTCGCCGACCGGCCCCTCCATATCTCGTCGACCGCCTTCGCCTGCATTTTCGCCATGCGCGACAGAATCGACAGGCGGGTGTCGCCTCGCTCGAAATAGTAGGTGTCGGGCATCAGCGAGCCTTCGCGCGGCGGCTCCCGGATCTCGCCAATCAGGACCGGGTCCTCGCGGAGCCGGTCGGCGACCTGCTCGCTGGTCAGACCCTCGGGAATGGTGATCTTGTAGCGAACCACGCGGTGCGCGAGGAGTTCGTTCTCGATCTCATTCATGCTGACGCCGGCCTTGAACGCATACTCGCCCCGTTTGAGCGCGCCGCGATTGCCGTCGAGCAGGGTGAGGATGTTGAACCACAGCGCGCTGTCGATCACGCCCGCCCGCTCGAGCTGATCGGCGATGCCTCCCAGGTCTTCCTCACTCTTGATCATCACCACCTTGTCGGCGGCGAGCGGCCCCGGACTTCGCGCTTCCTTCATGAGCCACGCGAGCGCGCCCACCGTCGCCAGCGCGCCCAGAAGAACGAAAGTGAGCAGTCCGCTCACGCTCGAGAGACCCATCCGGCGCGGCCTGCGGGGCGGCCGGGGCGGCGGGGCCGAGTCGCCTAGCGTGGGCTTGGGCGCGCGGCCGAACAGGCTCGCGCGGGGCCGAGGGGCCTCGCCGTCGCCGGAATCGTGATCTGCGCTCATCCCGTCTGCCGCTTCTTTGCCCTCGCCCGCCGATCTTGCCGCTCTCCCGGCGTCGAACACGCCGGGGCTTTGGCCCCAACTCTAACCGACCGGGCGCCGCGGGGAAACACCCAATCGCCCTCGGGCGTGGCCCACGGCCTCAGTCCGGCGCGCGGAAGATGAGCGAAGCGTTGGTGCCGCCGAAGCCGAACGAATTGGACAGCGCCGCCTGAATCGGCCGCTTGCGCGCGCTATGGGGGGCGAGATCGATCGCGGTCTCCACCGACGGATTGTCAAGATTGAGCGTCGGCGGCGCGACCTCATCGCGAATGGCGAGGATCGAGAAGATCGCCTCGACCGCCCCCGCTGCGCCGAGGAGGTGGCCAATCGAGGACTTGGTCGAGGACATGGTGGTCCTCGCCGCCGAATTGCCGAGCAGACGCTCGACCGCGCGCAATTCAATCTCGTCGCCGACCGGAGTTGAGGTGCCGTGCGCGTTGACGTAGTCGATTTCCGAGGCCGACATTCCGGCCCGCTTGAGCGCCATGCTCATCGAGCGATACGCGCCGTCGCCGTCGGGCGCTGGCGCGGTGATGTGATAGGCGTCGCCGGAGAGGCCATAGCCGACGAGTTCCGCGTAGATCCGTGCGCCGCGGGCCTTTGCATGCTCGAGCTCCTCGAGCACCACGGATCCCGCCCCTTCGCCCATCACGAAGCCGTCGCGGTCGCGATCGTAAGGACGCGAGGCCTGCTTCGGCCGGTCGTTGAAGCCGGTCGACAGGGCGCGGCAGGCGCAAAAACCCGCGAGCGACAGGCGGTTGACCGCCGATTCCGCGCCGCCGGCAACCATCACGTTGGCGTCGCCAAGGGCGATGAGCCGCCCCGCGTCGCCGATCGCGTGGGCGCCGGTCGAGCAGGCGGTGACCACCGCGTGGTTGGGACCTTTCAGATTGTGGGCGATCGAAACCTGCCCGCTGAGCAGATTGATGAGCCGGCCGGGGATGAAGAACGGCGAGATGCGGCGCGGTCCCTTTTCATGCAGGGTGACCGAGGCGTCGTAGATGCCGCCGAGGCCGCCGATTCCCGAACCGAACAGCACGCCGGTCTCGGTCTCCTCCTCGTAAGTCTTCGGCGCCCAGTTCGCGTCGCGGAGCGCCTGGGTGGCGGCGCTCATGCCATAGATGATGAAGTCGTCGACGCGGCGCTGTTCCTTGGGGTCCATCCAGTCGTCGGGATTGAACGCGTCGGGCGCGTCGCCGCGCGGCGCCTGCGCGGCGATCTGGCAGGGGAGGTCGGAAACATCGAAGTTCTCGACCCGCGCGGCCGCCGATTCTCCGGCCAGAAGGCGCCGCCACGTCGGCTCGACCCCGCAAGCGAGCGGACTCACGACGCCAAGACCCGTAACGACGACCCGCCTCATTCGCTCCAATTCCGTGACCTGCCTGCTTCCCTCGGGATTCCGCTTCAACGCGTGTCTGAAACGCGGCGACAAACGCGACACGGGCCGGACTGGACCCCGGCCCGCGCGCTTTCCAAGCAAAAACGTGTTGACGGAAGCTGGCTTAGGCGCGCTTCCCGCCGTTACTTTTTGGCCGACGCCTTTTCAAGATATTTGATCGCGTCGCCGACGGTGACGATCGTCTCGGCCTGGTCGTCAGGAATCTCGACTCCGAACTCCTCCTCGAAAGCCATCACCAACTCAACCGTATCGAGCGAGTCGGCGCCCAGATCGTCGATGAAATTGGCGCTGTCGACAACCTTGTCGGGCTCCACCCCGAGATGCTCGACGACGATCTTCTTTACGCGCTCTCCGACATCGCTCATTTATCGTTTCCCTTATCCATCAGGCTCCGCCCGACTTCCTGATCAATTCCCGATCGACCTTCTCGCGACGACGCTCGCCGTCCAGCCGTCCGCGCCGCGCCTTCAGGACGGCGACAGTTCGTTCGGGTTCGCTGACGCTGACGCTTCATTGATACGCCCCTCCCGCGCCCCGCGACAAACGGGGTCGATAGCATATCTTCCTCGCCAACGCGAGAGGAGCGCAAGCCCCCTCGCGCCGCCGTTTTTCGGCGACTCCAAGATCCTCAAATCATTGCCATTCCGCCGTTCACATGGAGCGTCTGTCCGGTCAAGTAAGCTGCTTCGGAACTCGCCAGATAGACCGCCGCGGCGCCAATCTCCTTGTCCGACCCCAGGCGCCCGATCGGTATCGAGGCGAGGATCGCGGCGCGCTGTTTTTCGTTGAGCGCCTTGGTCATCGGGCTGTCAATGAAGCCAGGGGCGATGCAATTGACGGTGATGCCGCGCGTCGCGACCTCCGCGGCGAGGGCTTTCGACATGCCGATCATCCCGGCCTTGGCGGCGGCGTAATTGCCCTGCCCCGCATTGCCCTGAACGCCGACCACCGAAGTCATGTTGATGATGCGGCCAAAGCGGCGCTTCAGCATGCCCCTGAGCGCGGCGCGCGACAGGCGGAAGGCCGCGGTGAGGTTGATCGCGAGCACGGTGTCCCAATCCTCATTCTTCATGCGGATGAGCAGAGCGTCGCGGGTGACCCCGGCGTTGTTGACGAGAATGTCGACCGATCCGAGCGCGCGCTCGACGTCCGAAACCAGCGCCTCGGTCGCCGCGGAATCCGCAAGATCGCACGGAGCCACATGCGCCCGCTCGTTGAGCTCGGCGGCGAGCGCTTCCAGCGCCTCTTTCCGGGTGCCGGTCAGAGCGACCTGCGCGCCTTGAGCGTGCAGCGCGCGCGCGATCCCCTGCCCCAGCCCGCCCGACGCCCCGGTGACGAGCGCAACCCTTCCTGTGAGATCGAACACGAGCGTCGTCCCTCCCGTCGGATCCTCAGGGCTGCCCCGAGGCGCTGAAGGCGGCGATGTCGGCCGGCGAGCCGACGCTGATCGCCGTCGCGCCAGCGACAATCCGCTTGACGAGGCCGGTCAGCACCCTGCCCGTCCCAACTTCGACAAATCGCCTCACGCCGCGGGCGCTCATATAGAGCACGCTCTCCCGCCAGCGAACAGTTCCGGTCACTTGCCTGACGAGGCCGGAGCGGATGGCCTCGGGGTCGCTGACCGCCTCGGCTTCGACATTGGCGACGAGGGGAGGCTTCGGAGGACGGATCTCAACTCCTCTGAGCGCCGCCTTCATCGCTTCCGCAGCCGGCTGCATGAGGGCGCAATGGAACGGCGCCGAAACCGGCAGGCGCAGCGTGCGCTTAACGCCGGCCAGCATGGCGAGTTCCATCGCCCGCTCGACCGCGGCCGCCGTGCCCGAGACGACGACCTGGCCCCCGCCGTTGTCGTTGGCCACCTGGCAGATCGCGCCGGTGAGATAGAGGTCGCTCGCCGCCTGGGTCGCGATCTTGACCGCCTGGCCGAAGTCGAGGCCGATCAGGGCCGCCATCGCCCCTTCGCCCACCGGAACCGCCTTCTGCATCGCCTCGCCGCGCAGGCGCAGGAGCCGCGCGGCATCCTCAAGAGCGAGCGAACCTGCCGCGCACAGAGCGGAATATTCGCCAAGCGAATGGCCGGCCACAAAGGCCGCCTGCGAAGCCGGGTCGAAGCCCTTCTCGCGCTCGAGGACCCTGAGCGTTGCGATGCTTGTCGCCAGCAGCGCCGGCTGGGCGTTGGCGGTGAGAGTGAGCTCCGCCTCGGGCCCCTCAAACATGAGCGCGGACAGCTTCTGCCCGAGCGCGGCGTCGACGCGATCGAACACCTCGCGCGCGGCGGGAAACGCGTCCGCCAGCGCCTTTCCCATGCCGACCGTCTGCGACCCCTGACCTGGAAACACCAAGGCCGTTGACATGCGCCGGATTTCCCCGATTTCGAGCCGGAAAAGAGACTCGCCTCGCGCCTCGGCGCAAAGCCGGTGCACAGACACAGGGGAGGCGGGGCTGTCAAGCGACGAGATCGCCAGTCCGGTAAAGGGATTAGGCCGGCGGCGCCCCGCCAAACCCATACCGGAACGGGTCCCCGGGGCTCTCGATGAGCTTCACCTCCGCGCAGATGAACGCGCGTCCGCCGATGCGCGGCAGGACGCCGCCATTCGGCCCGGGCTCGAAGCTCGCGCGAAAGCGGCTGCCGATGACGCTCTCCTGAACCCAGACCTCGCCGGGGCGCAATTTTCCGTCGGCGGCGAGGCAGGCGAGCTTGGCGCTGGTCCCGGTCCCGCAGGGCGAGCGGTCGTAGGCGCCGCCAGGGCAGAGGACGAAATTGCGGCTCATCGCGTCGCTCGACCGCGGGGCGGCGAAAAACTCGACATGGTCGATTCGCGCGCCGTCCCGCCCGCGCACGCCCAGCGTCAGAAGCGCGTCATGAACGGCGGTCGCGGCCTCGGTCAAACGGCCGACATTGGCAAGCTCAAGCTCGCAGGGCGGCGGGGTCGAAGCGAGGAAGAACCAGTTGCCGCCCCACGCGACATCGCCCTTGACCTCGCCGAGCCCCTTGACCTCGACCGGGACCGCTTTGGCGAAGCGATAACTCTCGACATTCTCGACAATGGCTGTCGCATCGTCGACCAGTTCGACGCCGACGATTCCGACCGGCGTCTCGAAGCGATGGCGCCCTCTCCTGAGGCGCCCCATATGGGCGAGCGTGACGGCGAGGCCGATCGTCCCGTGGCCGCACATGCCGAGATAGCCGACATTGTTGAAGAAGATGACGCCCGCCGCGCATGACTTGTCGTGCGGCTCGCAGAGGAGCGCGCCGACCATCGCGTCATGGCCGCGCGGCTCGTTGACGGCGAAGCGGCGGACATGATCGAACTCGGCGGCGAAGCGGCGAAGCCGTCCGGCGAGCGGGCCCGCCCCAAGGTCCGGCCCGCCGTCGACGATCACGCGCGTTGGCTCGCCCTCGGTGTGGGAGTCGATGACCCGCACCGCTCAGGCCTTCGCGCCCGGCCAGGAGGCCCACCAGGCGCGGAACGTCGCGAGCCGTCGCTTCGCCATGCCCTCCTGCGAGGGGCTGAGCGCGTCGAAGGCGTTCAGCTGCAGCGCATATTCGTCGTGGCCGGCGAGCGTCATCAGGCGCTTGAAATAGAGGACGAGATCGACGCCCTCGTCGAACTCCGACAGAGGCCCGAGCGCGCTCTCGAGTTCAAGCGCGAGGCGCCGCGCGGTTGCGTCGCCTTTCGCCGCGCGCTCGCAAAGCTCGACCAGGCGGAGCACCTCGCGCGGCAGCACGTTGCCGATCCCGGTGATGACGCCGCAGGCGCCGCAATTGACCAGCCCATGGAACAGTTGCGTGTCGACGCCGACCATCAGCGCGACATCGTCCGCCTTTCCCGCGATATGCTCGGCCGCGTAGCTCAGCGACTCGGCGCCGCCGAACTCCTTGAACCCGACGAGATGCGGAAAGTCCTTGCGTAGTTCGAAGAAGAGCTCGGCCCGGGTCTGGAAGCCGTAATAGGGGCTGTTGTAGATGACCGACGGCAGGCCGGCCGCGGCCTCGAGCACCGCCCTGAAATGGCCGCGCTGGGCCGCAATCGAGGAGCCGCGCGAGAGTACGCGGGGGATGATCATGAGCCCCTTCGCGCCTTTCTCCTTGGCGTGACGGGCGAGCGCCGCAGCCTGCTCCGTATTCTGCGCGCCCGTGCCGACGATGACCGGCACGCCCGCGCTCGCCAGCCGTTCGACGCCCTCCATTCTCTGTTCAAGAGTGAGGAGCGGCCAGTCGCCCATCGAGCCGCAATAAACCACCCCCGACATTCCGGCCTGGACCAGGTGTTTTCCCATG
>DATGHB010000376.1:0-2748 GCA_035308265.1 Roseiarcus sp. | reverse complement strand
GATAAAGCGCGGAGCCGAGACGGTCGTTGGACGGTGATCCCGGGCGCCTACGTAAGTAGGTGGGAGCCATATGCCGAAGCCCACGAGCCTCGGCAGGGACAGCCCCCATAGGGATCGTACGGCCCCGAGGAATGTTGTCCTGACGCGCCACCCAGCTCCGCATCGGTTATTTAGGCGCTTCAGGGCCAAATGGCCAGTGCGGGGCGGATGACGTCTCCCGTTCGGCAAGCGCGCCCTGGGGGGCAAGCCGGTCCAATCGCCGCCGCTGGTATAAGATTGCGGGCCATGACTGAGCTTTCTCCCCTCGCGGCTCCGGCGAAAACCGCGCCGCCCGGATCCTCCGACGCCTTCAAGAGCGAGGCCGAGCGCATGCGCGACCTCCGGCGGATGCGCACGATCGCCACCATGCTCCTCGTCCTGATGGCGGCGATCTATCTTGCGCTGCGGCGCGCCCCGCCGGGGTGGATCTGGGCGCCCTATCTCTCCGCCTTCGCCGAAGCCGGCATGGTTGGGGCCTGCGCCGACTGGTTCGCGGTGGTGGCGCTCTTTCGCCGTCCGCTCGGCCTGCCCATTCCCCATACCGCCGTCATCCCGGAAAACAAGCGGCGGATCGGCGCGGCGATGGGGCGCTTCATCACCAACAACTTTCTCTCCCCCCGCGTCGCGATTGCGCGGCTCGCGTCGGTCGACTTTGCTTCTCTCGCCGCCCGCTGGCTCGAGGACGAGCGCAACGCGCGCGCCGTCGCGGCCGGCGCGACGCGCGCCATCCCCTACGCGCTCGATCTCGTGCCGAAAGCCTCGATCGACGAATGGGTTGCTTTCGCCGCGCGGCGCGGGATCGAGGCGGTCCCGTTCGCGCCGCTCGCGTCAAGGGGCTTGTCGATCCTGTGGGCCGAGGGAGCGGGGCAAGCGCTGCTCGACCAGGGCCTCGATCTGGTCGAGGCGGCGCTCGAGCGCAACAAGGCGGCGATCGTAAGGGCCGTGTCGCAGAAGTCGTCGCGCTGGATCCCCAAATGGGTCGACGACATGATCGCGGCCAAGGTGATCAACGGGCTCGCCGAGACCTTGAGGGAGGCGCGCGATCCCGACCATCCGTGGCGCGATGAGGCCAACGCCCTGATCCAGAAATGGATCGACGCTCTCGCCCACGACCCTGACGTGCGCGCGAAAGGCGAGGCCTTGAAGCGGGACGTCCTCAGCCATCCGGTGTTCGCCGAGCAGGCCCGGGGCCTGTGGGAAGAATTCGAGAGGGGCTTGAGGGACGATCTGCCGCGCCACGCGGACGCAATCGTCGGCTGGCTGGCGGCCTCGGCGGGCTCGCTCGGCCGCTGGCTCGAAGAGGACATGGGCCGCCGGGCGAGGATCAACCGGCGCCTGAGACTTCTGGCGCTGCGCACCGTTCTGCCCCGCCGGGCCGAGATCGGCGGCTACATCGCCGCGGTGGTCGACAATTGGGACACCGCCACGCTGGTCAACCGACTCGAGCTGCAGGTCGGCCGCGACCTGCAATACATCCGCATCAACGGCACGCTGGTCGGCGGGCTGGTCGGGCTTGCGATCTTCACCCTGTCGCGGGCGTTTGGCGGCTGAGGCGGGCGGCCTGTTTAATACGCTCTCGCGCGTCACGCCGCTCATTCTCAAGCCTCACGTCATGTAGACGCCGCCGGTGACGTTGATCGCCTGCCCGGTCATGAAGCGGGCGGCGTCGCTGGCGAGGAAGCAGACGAGGCCGGCGACGTCCTCCGGCGTCTCGAGCCGGCCGAGCGGGGTCTGGCGGACGTAGTCCTCGATCACTTCGGCCGGCGTCATGCCGCGCAGCGACGCTTCCCACCCGACCTCGCGCTCCTGCATGCTCGTGCGGACGAAACCGGGGCAGACGGCGTTGACGCGGATTCCGGCGGGGGCCAATTCGCGGGCCAGCGCCTGGGTCCAGCCGACGACCGCGAATTTCGAGGCGGAATAATGCGCAAGCAGCGGCGCGCCGACCTTGCCGGCAAGCGAAGCGGTGTTGACGATGACGCCACGCTTCGCTTCAAGAAAATGCCGCGCCGCGATCTGGTTGGTCAGGAACACCCCGCGCACGTTGACGTCGAAGTTGAAGTTCCATTCCTCGTCGGTGAGGTCGACGGCATGGGCCATCGTCGAGACGCCGGCGTTGGCGCAGACGATGTCGCAGCCGCCGAGCCTGGCCAAGGCGCTGGCGAAAGCCGATTCGACCGAGGCGCGGTCGCGGACATCGACGCCAAGGCCGATCGCGCCGCCGCCGATTTCCGACGCGGCCTTCGCGGCGCGCTCTGCGTCGAGGTCGGCGATGGCGACGGTCACGCCATGGGCGGCGAGCGCGGCGGCGATCGCGCGGCCGATGCCGGCCGCGCCGCCCGTCACGAGCGCGCGCTTGCCCTTCAGATCCGAACCGATGGTCACGAAATCGGACATAGGCGTCACCGGTCGGCGAAAACGAAGCGGTCGAGGATGCTCACTTCACGGGCTCCTGGAGTCTTAAGGCGATGTGGGAAAGGGCGTGGGATCGAGGAAGCGGCGCAGCACGTTCTCGGTGATGCGCGAGACGTTGTTGTCGTAATTGTTGTGGGAGAGCGCGCCACACCAGGCGATCGACGACGTGGCGAACAGCGCCCCGCCAGCCGCCGTCTCGCCGAAGGCCAAGTCGGCGCGCACGCGGTCGTTCTGGTCGCCGCCAAGATTGGGAGGCACCGGACCGAATTCCTCGTTCACGAGCAGCATGAGCCC
>DATGHB010000375.1:0-4386 GCA_035308265.1 Roseiarcus sp. | reverse complement strand
TGCGGAGGTGGTGAGTTTCGCGGCGGGAGGCATGCTCCTGTCTCCTGTAGGCGCTACTTCCGCTTGAGGTCGGCGAGGCGCAACGCGAAGGCGTCCGGGACGAACAGCGGGACGATCCGTTCCGCGGCGGAGCAGTCGCGCATCTCGCGATAGCCTTCGTCGGCGGGCTCGCGGAACACCCGCGCGGTCAGCCTGACCGCGTCGATCACCCAAAGCTCGCGCACCCCGAAGCTGGCGTAAAGCTTGGCCTTGCGGCCCATATCGAAGCGCTTCGACGAATCCGCGATCTCGACGACGAGCAGGACGTTCGAACCCCTGAGATCCTTCGGCTCCAACCCGCTCGGATAGACCGCGACGTCCGGCTCGAGATAAGTGTCCTCGCTAAGACGGAAAGTCGTCTCGGGCGTCAGTTCGATTTCGGCGGGGGCCGCTCGGAACCATCGGCGGAGCAAGGCTGTCTTGACGACTTCGTGGTGATTTCCTTTCGGCGACATCGGAACCAGTTCCCCCCCGATCAGTTCGACCCGCTCGTCCTCCTCCATCACGCCCGCGGCCACCATCGCTTCGACCTCGGCGACGGTGAAGCGCCGGCGCGGCAGACCCTCGGCTGCGGATGTGACGCGGGCGGCCGACCCCATGGTTGGAAACCTCCTCATGCCTCGTGGCGAAGCCGTTCCTGGTCTTACCCTATCACAAGCCGGCGGCGCCGTCCCCGAATGCCCGTTGATAATTCGGTTCCGCTGCGTAGGCTCGCGGCGAACGGCCCCGCCTCGATCCATGATGAAGCCTCCCCAGGACCCCGAAATCCGCCCCGCCGCTCCGGCCGACGCCAAAGCGATCCGCGATCTTACGCGCGCGGCCTACGCCAAATGGGTGAGCCTGATCGGGCGCGAGCCCTTGCCGATGCAGGCCGACTATGAGCGCGCCGTTCGAGAGCATACGATCGATCTTCTCACCGTCGGCGGAACGCTGGCGGGCCTGATCGAGACGGTCCTTCATGCCGATCATCTCTGGATCGAGAATGTCGCGGTTGCGCCGGAACGGCAGGGCAGGGGGTATGGGCGTCTGTTGCTCGCTCACGCCGAGCGGCGCGCCGTCCAGTCAGGACGGAGGGCAATCCGCCTTTTGACCAATCAGGCCTTTGTCGCCAATCTCGAATTCTACGCCAGGCTTGGCTACGTCGTTGATCAGTCCGAGCCATTCCGCGGGGGCATGACCGTCTATATGCGCAAGCGGATCGAGGCGGCGGCGCCGGGCTGACGCAGCGCCTCCGCTTGACGCCTCGCGCGCACGGTTCCACCATCACAAACATGAGATCCGCGCCGCGAAAATTCGAGCTGACGGCGGACATCCTGCTCAGGGCCTATTCGATCGGCGTCTTTCCGATGGCCGAAAGCCGCCACGCCAGAGAGCTGTTCTGGGTCGAGCCTGAGGCGCGCGGAATCTTCCCCCTCGATGGGCTCATCGTCTCGCGCAGCCTCGCCAGGGCGGTCAAGTCGGATCGGTTCCGGGTGGTCGCCGACCGGGCGTTCGAAGCGGTCGTGCGCGCCTGCGCCGAGCGCGAGAAGACCTGGATCAACGACGAGATCGTGCGGCTCTATGGCGAATTGTTCGCGGCCGGCCATGCGCATTCGGTCGAGGCCTACGAGGGCGACGTCCTCGTCGGCGGCCTCTATGGCGTGAGTCTGCGCGGCGCCTTCTTTGGCGAAAGCATGTTTCATCGCGCCCGCGACGCCTCGAAGGTTGCGCTGGTGCATCTCGTCGCGCGCCTCAAGGCCGGCGGGTTCCGATTGCTGGACGCGCAGTTCCTGACGGAGCACCTGCAGAGCCTGGGCGCGGTGGAGATCTCGCGCGAGGCCTTCCGGTTCAGGCTCGCCGAGGCGCTGGCGCTCCGTGCGGATTTCGGCGCCTGGGCGGCAGGGCGCGCAATGAGCGGCGCCGAAGCGCTCGACCGCGCCCGCGGGGCCGGCGTGGATGACGCCGCCGAGGCAAACGCGTGAACCCCTTGGCCAGAAGCCTCATTGTCGCCGCCCTGACCTTCGCGAGCGGTCTCTTCGGCTTCTTCCTGCATTGGCTGTTGCCCGCCCAGCATGTCGCTGACGCGCGAGGCATGATCGGCTCGATCATCGGCCTCGTCACCCTGATGCTGGCCCTGGTCCTCGGCCTGCTCATCTGGGCGAGCTATGGCGTTTACAGCCACCAGAACGCCGAATCGCAGTCGCTGGGTCCGCTGATCCTCAAGCTCGATTTCGCCTTCGAGCAATATGGGCCGGAAGCCCGTCGCGGGCGCGACCTCCTGCGCGCGGCGGTCATACGCGGGCGCGGCTGGTTCTGGGGCGAGGGCGACCGGTCGGACAGCCGGTCGCCCTACGCGCAATTGCGCGCCGACCTGCTCGACATAACGACTTTCTTTGACAGCCTCGAGCCGGTGACCGAGCAGCAGAAGCAGCTCATCGTGACCGCCATGCCCAATTTCCTCGAGGCGGTTGAGACCACCGTGCGCATGTCCCGTCAATTGGCCAATCCGGTGCCGAAGCTTCTCATCTTCGTGGTCATTGGATGGTCGGCCTTGTTGTTCATGAGCTATGGATTGCTTGGCGCGTTCAACGCGCTTAGCGTCGTGGCCGCGGCGCTCGGCTCGGTCGCGGTCGCGAGCGCGATGTTCGTGATCCTCGAGTTCAGCCAGCCCTATTCGGGCCTGTTCGGCATTTCGCCGGTCGGAGTCGACGATCTGATCGCCGCGCTCAGCCGTTGAAGGCGCGAGCGTCGCCGCGCCGCCCAATCCGGCGGATCGGGGCGCCGCGCGAGGGGAGGGTTGAGACGTGTATCCCGGGCGGTATGCGAAGGCGCGAGCCGATCAGCCGGCGATCGTCATGGCGCGGTCGGGCGAGACCATCGTGTATCGCGAGTTCGAGGCGCGCGCCAACCGGCTCGCGCATCTGTTGCGGGCGATCGGCCTCAAGCGGCTCGACCATTATGCGATCTTCATGGAGAACCACCCGCGCTATGTCGAATGCTGCGCGGCGGGCGAGCGATCCGGGCTCTATTACACCGCGGTCAATTCGTACCTGACCGCGCCCGAGGTCGCCTATATCGTCAACAACAGCCTGTCGCGGGTGCTCATCACGTCGGAGGCGAAGCGCGTGATCGCGCTTCAGGCGTTCGCCGATTGCCCCGGGGTCGAGATCTGCCTCATCGTCGACGGGCCTGGCGAAGGGTCGCGCGTGCGCAATCTTGGCGAGGCGGCGGCGGAGTTTCCGGCCGGCCCGATTGCCGATGAGTCGCTCGGCGGGGCGATGCTCTATTCCTCGGGCACCACCGGGCGGCCCAAGGGGGTCTTAAGGCCGCTGCCCGACCAGCCGCCCGAGGAGCCGTTGTCGGCGCTCGCCGCGCGCCTCAACGTCTGGCGGTTTCGCGAAGGCCAGATCTACCTTTCGCCAGCGCCGCTCTACCATTCAGCGCCCCTTGCCGGGGTCGGCGGAACGATCAGGCGCGGGGGCACGGTCGTCGTCATGGAGCGCTTCGACCCCGAGGCTTTCCTGGCGCTGGTCGAGAAGCATCGGGTCACGCATGCGCAGCTCGTGCCGACCATGTTCTCGCGCATGCTGAAGCTGCCGGAGGCCGTGCGCCGCGCTTACGATCTCTCCTCGCTCGAAGTCGCAATTCACGCCGCCGCGCCCTGTCCGGCGCCAGTCAAGCGGGCGATGATCGAGTGGTGGGGGCCGATCATCCTCGAATATTACAGCGCGACGGAAGCGATGGGCATGACGGTCTGCGACAGCGCGGAATGGCTCGCCCATCCGGGCACGGTCGGCAAATCGGCGTTCGGCGAGCTTCACGTTCTCGACGACGAAATGCGCGAGGTTCCGGCGGGCGAGACCGGCAAGATCTGGTTCAGGACCGCCTCGCCCTTCGAATATTTCAACGATCCCGTCAGGACCGCCGAAGTGAACTCGCCCGACCGCACGATGAGCACCCTCGGCGACATCGGCCATGTCGACGAGGAGGGCTATCTCTACCTCACCGACCGCGCCTCGTTCATGATCATTTCCGGCGGCGTCAACATCTATCCGCAGGAATGCGAGAACCTGCTCGTCACCCATCCGAAAGTCGCCGACGCTGCGGTGTTCGGGGTTCCAAACGAGGAGATGGGCGAGGAGGTGAAAGCGGTCATCGAGCTCATGCCGGGCGTCGCGCCGGGGGCGGAGACGGAGGCCGAACTGATCGCCTTTTGCCGCGAGCGTCTGGCCCACCTGAAATGCCCGCGCTCGATCGATTTCGAGGCGGAGCTGCCGCGCCTGCCGACCGGCAAGCTCTACAAGGCCCCGTTGCGCGAGCGCTATTGGACGGGGCGCGAGAGCCGCATCGTCTGACCTGCCCAGCAAC
>DATGHB010000374.1:0-10976 GCA_035308265.1 Roseiarcus sp. | reverse complement strand
GCGGTCGCTTCCTGGCCCGAGGTCAGCACCCGATCGACGCCAAGCTCAATCAGCGTCTCGAGCGCTCCGAACGGGTCGGCCGCAACGTCGAAAGCGCGGTGGAACGTGACCGAGAGCGGCCGGGCGAGCGCGATCAGCTCTCGCATCCGCTTCTCATCGATTTCGCCTCCTGCGGTCAGGAGGCCAACGACCACGCCGTCGGCCCGCTCCGCCTTGGCGGCTTCGATGTCGGCGCGCTGAATCGCAAACTCGTCGTCGTCGAACAGGAAGTCGCCGCCGCGCGGGCGGATGATCACGTGAAGGCCGAGGCCCGGAATCGTCCGCGCCTGATGGATCATGCCGCGGCTTGGCGTGATCCCGCCCTCGAGAAGGTCGGCGCAGAGCTCGACGCGCTGAGCCCCGGCGGCCTTGGCTGCGCGCACGCCGGCGATGGAATCGACGCATATCTCACAGATCATGGGAAGGCTGTCCGACCCCTCAACGGCACATTGCCAGCATTCTGAGGGTCGGGGCAATATCCAGCGCCGCATTGATCAGCAGAATGGAAACGCGACAATGAGCGAAGGCGAGGCGAAGCTGCGCGTGCTGGTCGCCGGGGCCGGCGCCTTCGGCGCGGAGCATCTCGCGAGGCTCGCGGGACGCCCGGAGGTCGCCGTGACCGGCGTCGCCGACACCAACCCCGCCGCGCTTAAGCGGGCGGGGTCGCGCGCCCCCGGCGCCCAGCTTTTCGCCGATCCGTTGCGGCTGATCGACGAGGTCGGGGCCGAGGCTGTCATCGTCGCTTCGCCAGCCGGGACACATGTCGAGATTGGCCTCAAGGCGCTCCAGCGAAACTTGAGCGCGCTGATCGAGAAGCCGGTCGCGCGCTCGGCCGGCGCGGCCGCGCCACTCATCGTGGCCGCCCGGCGTTCCGCGGGCTTCGTCCTGCCCGGCCACGTGCTGCGCTTTTCGCTCGACCATCTGCGCCTCATCGAGATCGTGCGTTCCGGTCTCATCGGCGAGGTTCTTTACGTCAACTCGCGCCGCTACCGTGACGACTCTCACGTGGGCCGCTATGCCGACGCCGACCCGATCTTCACCACGCTGATCCACGACATCGACCTTGCCTGCTGGATCGCGCGATCTCAGTTCCACTCGGTCCGCGCGCGGCGCGCGGGCTCGGGCTACCGATCGCTGACCGCCGTCCAGGCGATGACGGTGAGCGGAGTCGTGTGCGATCTGCGCACCGCCTGGACCTTTCCGGGCGATGAGCTTCCGCCGGATCGGCTGGAGGCGGTCGGCGAGCGCGGCAGCGTCGAGCTGGTCGCAGGCCAGGGACTCGCGGTTTACGCCGAGGGACGCCTGACGCATGAGGAGTTCGCCAAGGGGGACGATCCGCTGCGGAACGAACAGGATCATTTCTTCGCTTGCCTCCGCGACCGCACGCTCGCGCCGGCGCTCGATCTGACGGAGGCGCTCGCCTCCCTCGAGCTTGCCGACGCGGCGATCGAGTCCATGAGGCTTGACCGGGAGGTAAACCTAAGCACGAGTATCTAGGCGAGCCAACGCATGGTCCCCCTCCCCCGTTCCGCTAACGCTTCACGTGGGAGGATGTGGCCGCCATCTATCCTCCCTTGCGAAGCGGGGAGGGGGACCGCCCGAAGGGCGGTGGAGGGGGCTGCGCCGCCACGGATGAGCCCTGCCCCGCCGGGGGGCCTCTAGCCGATCCGCGCGCCGGTCCCCTCGTCGAACAGGTGCGCAAGCCCGACCTCGGGCATCATCGGCAGTGTCTCGCCCGGGTTCGCCTTCAGCCGCTGGCGGAACACGGCGACGATCTTTTGCGAGCCGAGCTTGGCGAACACCTGCGTCTCCTGACCGGTCGGCTCGAGGACCGAAACTTCGGCGGGCAGGCCCTCGGTCCCGCTCAGGACGAGATGCTCGGGCCTGATCCCGTAGATCGCGCGGCGGCCGTTGGAGCCGGCAGGCGCCCACGCCAGCGGCAGGCGGACGCCGCCCTCGATTTCGAAGCTCGGCGAGCCGTTCACGCGGATCGTCCCGTTGAGAAGGTTCATCGACGGCGAGCCGATGAAGCCGGCGACGAACAGGTTCGCCGGCCGATCGTAGAGATCGAGCGGCGCCCCGACCTGCTCGACGACCCCGTCGCGCAGGACGACGATGCGGTCGGCCATCGTCATCGCCTCGATCTGATCATGGGTGACGTAAATGGTCGTCGTCTTCAGCCGCTGATGCAGTTCCTTGATCTCGGCCCGCATCTGCACCCTGAGCTTGGCGTCGAGATTCGAGAGCGGCTCGTCGAACAGGAACACCTGCGGATCGCGAACGATCGCCCGCCCCATCGCCACCCGTTGCCGCTGCCCGCCGGAAAGCTGGCGCGGATATCGGTCGAGAAGCTTCCCGACATCGAGGATTTCCGCCGCCCGTTGCACCCGCTGGTCGATCTCCGCCTTCGGCCTCCCCCTGAGCTTCAGGGCAAAGCCCATGTTCTCGGCCACCGTCTTGTGCGGGTAAAGCGCATAGTTCTGGAACACCATCGCGATGTCGCGATCCTTCGGCGCAAGCGTGTTCACCACCCGGTCGCCAATCTTGATCACACCGGAGGTGATGCTCTCGAGTCCGGCGATCATCCGCAGAAGGGTGGACTTGCCGCAGCCCGACGGACCGACCAGGATGACGAAATCGCCGTCCGCGATGTCGATCGACACGCCGTGGACGACTTCAAGGGCGCCGTAGGCCTTGCGGACATCGATCACGCCGATTGGCGCCATTGGACAACTCCTCCCGAACCCGATCGCGACCGGCTTTTGTCACACCGGGGCGGCGCCTCGTCAATCCGGCGGCCTTACGTCCTCACCGCGAGAATGGCCTCGATCTCGACCATGATGCGATTTGGCAGCGAGCCCATGCCGACCGCCGAACGCGCATGGCGCCCCGCGTCGCCGAGCGCCTCCACCAGAAGATCCGAGCAGCCGTTGATGACCTTGGGATGCTGCTCGAAGTCGGGCTCGGCGTTGACCATGCCGAGGAGTTTCACCACCGCTTCGATGCGCGAAAGCTCGCCGAGCGCGGCCTTGGCGACCGCGAGGAGCTGGAGCCCGGTCAGCTTCGCGGCCTCGTATCCCTGCTCAACGGAAGCGTCCCTGCCGAGCCGCCCGACCATGAAACTGCCATCGGCGCGCTTCGGCCCCTGCCCCGAAAGGAAGAGAAGATTGCCGGTCAGGCGGAACGGCACGTAATTCGCCATCGGCGTCGGGACGGCGGGAAGGGTCAGACCGAGCGCGGCCAGGCGCTGTTCCGGCGTCGATGCGGTCATGGGGCGGCAATCCTCGAAAGTCTGTGAAACACAACGCTCAACCTTTCCACCAATGCCCGTTCATGACAACAGCGCGCGCCTTGAGCCGCGTGCCTCCGGTAAGCCGCTCGCCGGTCGAATCGACATAATCGAAATCGCCGCTCACCAGTTCGAGCACCGAAGCGTCGCCCGCGGCGCCGGGTTTGAGCGTTCCAAGATCGCTACGCCGGAGCGCCCTGGCCGGCGCTTCCGTCGCAGCCTTCACCGTCTCGGCGAGCGGCGCCCCGAGGCAAAGGAATTTTGACATCGTCGTGAGGAGATCGAACGCCGGCCCGTCGATGCACAGAGCGTGCACGTCGCTCGATATGCAATCGGGGAAAAAGTTGTTGGCGAGCATGGTCTTTGCGGTCTTGAACGCGAACGACCCCATGCCGTGACCAATGTCGAAGATGACGCCGCGCTTGCGCGCCTCGATCACCGCCGGGCGCACGCCGCCTTCAGGCGTGGTCGGATTGTTGGGGAACGGACGGAAGCAATGGGTCAGGATGTCGCCGGGTCTGAGGCGGACGAGCACCTCCTCGAGCGTCGGCGGCGGAATGTCGATATGCGCCATCAGCGGCAGGCCCGCCTCCTCCGCCACCTTAAGCGCGATGTCGAGAGGAACGGTTCCCGAATTCTGCGAGGCGTTGAAGCCGACGCGGACCTTGATCCCGCCGATCGTGTCGCGATTCGACCGCGCGACCTCGACGGCGTCGATCGGCGCCATCAGCCTGAGGTCGCCGCTTTCACCCACCATCACCCGCCGGGAAAAGCCATAGATGCCGGCGAAGGACACATTGAGGAGAGCGATGATCCTGACTGGCGACGGCTTGATCACATGTTCGAGAAAGCCGGGGTAGTTGCCGGGCCCGGCGCTGCCGGTGTCGACGACCGTGGTGCATCCTCCGCGCGCCAGAATCGCCGGGTCGACGCCAAGCGACGTGCCACCCCAATAGACATGGGTATGCAGATCGATGAGCCCGGGCGTGACGATGAGACCGGAGACGTCGCGAACCGTCTCGCCTTCGAGGCCATTCCCGAGGCCCGCCGCACGGCCGTCGCGGAAGCCGACATCCGTAACGGCGTCAATTCCCTGCGATGGGTCGATGACGCGTCCGCCGCGCAGCACGAGATCAAAGGCCATGTCGTTGCACTCGCTTTCCGCCCGCTCGCGGGTAAAGGATCATGAGCGTTCCGTCAAAGGAAGCGCGTCGTTCGCGCAGCCCCATGCCTAGCCCTCGCGGCTGCGCCCGAGACTGCCTGCAGCCACGGCCGCGACGATGATCAGGCCGGTGATCATGTCGCGGACGTAGCTGTCCACGTTCATTTGCGTCAGCCCGTTGCCGAGGACGCCCAGCATCATGACGCCGAGCAACGTGTAGAGAACCCGCGGCTCGCCCTCCTCGCTCATGGTCATGCCGAGGAACACCGCCGCGATCGCGTCGAGCATCAGGCCAGCGCCCTGCGTCGGGTTGGCCGAGGCGACGCGGCTTGCGATCATCAGCCCCGCGGCCGCCGCGCCGAAGCCGGAAAGCGCGAAGGCGAGCACCTTGAGCGGCTTGATCCGGACGCCGGCGAGGCGCGCGGCCTCGGTATTGCCGCCGATCGCGTAGAGCCGCCGGCCGGTGATGGTCTGCTCGAGGAAGAGCCAGACGAGGACGAGCGCCAAGGCGGCGACGAGGGTGAGGTTGGGAATGGCGAACCCGCCAACGTCGGGCCCGCCGCGGGCGAAGCCGCCGAAGGAGGCCGGAATGACCGAGCCGAAGATCGTCTTGCCGTCGGAGAGGCGAAAGGCGAGGCCGCTATAGACGGTCAGCGCCCCGAGCGTCGCGATGAAAGGGAGAATTCCGACATAGGCGACGAGGAAGCCATTGACGGCGCCGGCCGCGAGCCCTGCCGCGAGCGCCGCCGGCACGGCGAGGAAGGGCGATCCGCCCGCGACGAAAATCATGGCGGCGACAACGCCGGCGAGGCTTGCGATCGAACCCACGCTCAAATCGAAGTCTCCCATCGCCATGACCACGGTCATCGTCGCCGAGACGACGGCGAGCATGCTCATCTGCTGGGTGATGTTGAGGAGATTGCGCGCGGTGAGAAAGGTGTCCGGCAGCTCGGCCCAGAAGAAGACGATGAGGACGAGGAAGCCGATCAGCGTTCCATAACGGCGCAGGAGGAACGGCATCGGTCAGTCCTTGGGATCGCCGTAGCAAAGCGCGAGCAGGCGCTCTGGGGTCAATCCCTCGGCCGGGACCGTCGCCGCGATCCGCCCCTCGCGCAGGACCGCGACGCGCGAGCACAGACGCAAGAGCTCCTCGTGGTCGGATGACACGACGACCACGCTTGCGCCGCCTTCGGCGATTTCTCGCAGGAAGGCGTAGATGTCGAACTTCGCCCCGACGTCGACGCCGCGCGTCGGTTCGTCGAGGAGCAGCACGCGGGGCGCGCGGGCAACCGCGCGCGCGAGCAGGACTTTCTGCTGGTTGCCGCCCGAGAGCGTCCTCACCTTCTGGCGAGGCCCGCTGGCCTTGAGACGCACGCGGCGGCCCAGGTCCGCGGCCCGAGCGCGCTCCTTGCGGCGATCGAGAAACCAGCGCATGCGGCTCAGCCGTGAAAGGTGCGGCAGCGACACGTTGCTGGCAATGTCGTGCTTGAGCAGAAGACCCTCGGCGCGGCGCTCGCGGGGGGTGAGCGCGATTCCGCACGCCCACGCGTCCGCCGGCCCCCTTAAGCCGGCAGGCTCGCCATCGAGGGTCACGGTCCCCGCGCCGGCGCTTGCGACAAGCGCGCGGATCAGGCGCTCGGGACCGGCGCCGGCCAGCCCGGTGAAACCGAGGATCTCGCCCTTGTGCAGCTTGAATGAGACGCCAGTCAGGCCGTCGCCGGAGAGACCGTCGACATCAAGGACAATGGGCGCGCCGCGCGGCGCCGGCGGGCCGCGGTCGCCGGTGACGTCCTTGCGGCCGGTCATCAGCTCGATGAGCCTCGCCTTGGTCGCGTCTTTTGCGTTCAGGGTCGCGCAGGTCTCCCCGTCCCGCAAAACCGAGATCCGGTCGGCGATCGCCAGAACCTCGTCGAGCCGATGCGAGACGAACAGGATTCCGCAGCCGCGCGCGCGAAGCGCGCCGATGATCTTAAACAGCCGCTCCGATTCCTCTTTGGTCAGCGCGGCGGTCGGCTCGTCCATGACAAAGATGCGCGCCCGCGCGGAATCATCCTCGAGGAAGGCGGCCGCGATCCTGACCAGCATCCGGTCGCCGACCGGCAGTTTCGCGACGATCGTCTTCGGGGAGAGGTGGTCAACTCCGAGCGTCGCCAGCGCGGCGCTTGCGCGCGCGTTGAGCGCTCCCCAATCGACGAAGCCGAGCCGGCGCGGATAGACGCGGCCGAGAAAAATGTTCTCGGCGACGCTGAGGCCGGCGACGACGTTCAGCTCCTGGTGGATGAATCTGAGGCCGCGCCGATGGGCCTCCTCCGGGCTGCGGATCGAAGCCGCCGCGCCCTCGATCCGAATGTCGCCGCCGTCCGGCTGAACCGCGCCGGCCAGGATCTTGATCAGCGTGCTCTTGCCCGCCCCGTTCTCGCCCATGAGGGCGAGCGTCTCGCCGGCGAAAAGTTCGAGGGAAGCATCCTTGAGCGCTGGCGCGCCGCCGTAGGCCTTGCGCAAATGACCGATCGAAAGCAGACTCATTGCATGTCGCGGCGCCGCGGTCCGCCTGCGCGGCTTCTATTGCTGCTTCACGTTCTCCGCGGTGATGAGTGTCGTCGGCACATAGATCACGCTACTCTTGATCTTTTCGCCGGCCAGATGGCGCTTGACCAGATCGGCGACGGTGCGGCCGATGCCCTTGAAGTCCTGCGCCATCGAGGCCTCGAAATTACCGTCCTTGGCGATCGCCGCGCGCGCCTGCGGGTTGGCGTCCATGCCGACGATGACGATGCCTTCGTCGGTCCGGCCGGCCGCCTCGATCGCCTGCAGCGCGCCAAGCGCCGGCTGATCCCAGGCCGCCCATACCGCCGCGATCGAGCCCTTCATGGGATGGGCGGCGAGAATCGCCTCCATCTTGGCCCGCGAGTCGGCGATCCCGCCGTCCTGAACATCGGGGGTCACGCGGGCGATGACCTTGATGTCGGGCGTGTTCTTGAAGATCGCGTCGGCGATCACGCCGCGCACCTGCACCGGCGGGAACGCGTCGTAGACGAACATCACCACGTTTCCCTTGCCGCCGATCCGGTTGACCACGTAGGAAGCGGTGGTCGCCGCCATTTCGTAGCCGTTGCTGGTCACGTTGGCGACAAGAAGCGGGCTCGAGCCGGCGTCCATGCCGAACACCGGCACGCCCGCCGCCTTCGCGGTCTCCAGACCGGCGGTGACCTGCGCGGGATTGGCGTTGAGGACAATCGCATCCACCTTGTCGTTGGCGGCGTCCTCGATGCGGCTCACGACCGCCGCTATGTCGCCTTTCGTGTCGACGACATTAACGGTCCAGCCGTTCTGCTTGGCGACTTCCTGGAAGGCCTCGACATAGTACTGGGTGCCCGGCTGGGCGAGATAGGGCGTCACGATCGTGATCTTCGCGCCCGCGAGCGCGGATGTCGCCGCACAGATGAACGCCGCCGCAAGCGCGACCAGTCTTATCCGATTCATTGTCTTGCCCTCGTCCAACGGCGTCCTCCCGCCGGAGACGACACGTAGCACCCGGCTTTCCTTCACTTCAACTGGAACCTTCGATCGCAGCGCTCCTTGCGCTTCGGAAAGGCGATGCCATAGAAGCGCGATGCGCCGCCGTCTGGTCGTCTATTTCCCGCTCGCGGACCGTGCCGTTCCAGATGAATTGATCGATCTTTACGCCGGCGCCGGGGTCGATATCGTCGAGTTCGGCTGGCCGGCGCGGAACCCCTATCTCGACGGGCCCGATGTCCGGGCGTCGATGGCGCGGGCGCTTTCGGGCGCTCCGGCGGCGGCGCTCAAAGCGGCGTGCGACCGGCTCGCACGCAAGTCCGAAAGCCCGAAGACGCTGGTCATGTGCTACGCCGAGAGCGATCATCCGGCGCTGGTCGAACCCGGCGTTTTCGATCGCGCCGACGGAGTCCTCGCGGTCGCTCCCCCAAATGACGCGCGCCGCGCGGCGATTGAACGCGAGGCGCGGAAATCGGGCGCCGCGATTGCGGTGTTCGTGCCCATGGCCGCCGATCCCGGCGACGAGGCCGCCGCGCGCCACGCGGATTTCTATGTCATGCTGCAAGCCGCGCCTGGGCTCACTGGACCGCGCGCATCGCTCGATCCCGCAAACGCCGGACGCATCAGGAGCCTGCGCGCGTCCGGCGTGACCGCCCCGATCCTTCTCGGCTTTGGCGTTTCAAACGGCGAGCAGGCGCGTGCCGCCGTGAGTCTCGGCGCCGATGGCGTCGTCGTCGGGTCGGCAGCATTGCGCGCGGCGCTCGACGGACGGGCTGAACTGGCGGCGCTCTTGAAAGACTTGCGGGCGGGGCTCGATGGCTGAACGCGGCGACCTTTTCCTCGGCTTCGACGTCGGCACCACGACCATCAAGGGCGCGCTGTTCGACGCCGAGGGCCGGCTCGTCGCTCACGCGGCGCGCCCCTATCCGACCGCTCGTCCGGCGCCGGGCGTCGTCGAGCAGGACCCGCGCGACTGGACGGACGGCGTCGCCAGGACGATGGAAGCGCTGCTCATCGACGACCGGGCGGGGCGCGTGGCGGCGGTCGGCCTCTGCGGCCAGGCCAACACCGACGTGTTCGTCGGGGCGGATGGCTCGCCGCTCGCGCCGGCAATCGCATGGGCGGACAATCGCGCGGCGCCCGAAGCCGCTGCTCTCAACGCGGGGGTGACGCAGGATGACAGGATCGCGTGGTGGGGCGCGCCTTTGCCGATCGGCGCGAGCCACGTGCTCGCACGGATGGCGTGGATGGCGCGCGCGAAGCCCAACGTCTTCGCCGCGACCCGCCATGTGCTGACGCCCAAGGATTATTGCCTCCGCGCGCTCACCGGCGAGGCCGTCGCCGATCCGATGTCGAACTTCTTTGTCGTCGGTCTCGACCTTGCTTATGTCGATCCGCTGATTTCGCGCGTCGCCGGCGCGCGCGAACGGCTGCCGAGGCTCAGGTTCTTCACCGACATCGTCGGAGAGATCGCGCTCGGGTCCTCGGGCCGGCGCGCTCCCGTCGTCGCGGGAACGATGGACGCCTGGAGCGGCCTCATCGGCGCGGGAGTGCGGCGGGCCGGGCAAGGCGTCTACATGAGCGGCACCAGCGAGATCGTGGCGATCGCCAGCGCCCGGCGCATCGGCGCGCCCGGAATCGTCACTTTTCCCACCGCCGCCGGGCTCACCGTGAACGCAGGACCGACCCAAAGCGGCGGCGATTCGCTTCGCTGGTGGGGCGGCGTGGTCGGATGCGACGTCGAGGGCGTTCTGGCTCTGGCTTCTCGAGCCGATCGCAACGGGCGGCCGATTCTGTTCCTGCCGCATCTCGAAGGCGAGCGCGCCCCTCTGTGGGACGCTGAATTGCGCGGGGCGTTCATCGGCCTCGACCGCCGCGCGGGCGGACCGGACCATGCGCTTGCGGTCCTGGAGGGCGTGGCGCTGTCGGCCCGGATGCTGTGCGAGGCCTGCGACGCCGCGGCCGGCGAAGCGCCGCAGCGCCTCTATCACGCCGGCGGCGGGGCGCGCTCCGATCTGTGGGCGCAGATCAAGGCCGACTGCCTAGGGCGGCCGCTGGATCGCATCTCCTGTCTCGACGCCGGCTGCCTGGGCGCCGCGATCATGGCGGCGGTCGGGGTCGGCGCCTACCCCTCGCTTGCCGAGGCGATCTCCGCCATGACCCGCGTCGAGCGTTCGTTCGAGCCGGACCCACGGATGAGCGCCCGCTACAACGCGATGGTCGAGACCTATTCGCGGGCGACCCGCGCGCTGCGGCCGCTCGGAGTCATCGGCGACCCGTAGAGGGGCTGCGGTTCATGATCGCCCGCGCGGCTTCTATCTCGGCCAGGCCCTCCGGAATCCAGTCGAGATTGGCGTCGCGGATGTGACCCCAATTGTAGAAGGCGACCTCGCGCAGGCCGGCCGCCCCGAGCGCGCGCATCGCCGCCAGGAACTCCGCCTTCGCTTCAAGGTCGGGAAAGGCCGGGCGCAGGATGCCGCGCAACGCGCCGACGCCTCTGAGCCGGCGCTTGACGTCGTGGACGTCCGCCTTGATTCGCTGAGCGCCCGGTTCGTAGAAGCAGGCCTCGATGATCCCGGCGGCTTCCGCGAGCGCCTTGAGGTCGCTTCCCTCGTACCAGGCGCCCGCTGTCGGGCGGGCGACCGATGGGATGACCGCAACCGTCGCGCTTCGCCGCACGTACTGGCGAATTTCGCTGACCAGCGACGTGACGATGTCGCAGCGCAGGCTCAGGAACGCGGCCAGTTCGCCATCGGTGCGAATATCGGCGAGCCAGAACGCCTCGGCCATGTCGGCGGGAAAGTCGACGTGGCTAGCGAGATACGCCTCGATGTCAGAGGCGACCTGCCGCCGCAACGCTTCGATCCCGATCCCGGCCTTTTTGGCGCGGGCCGCGCAATGTTCGCAAAAGCAGAGGCCAAGCTGAGAATCGAGCCAGCGGTTGGGACGATTGAGGGCGAACTCGTGATG
>DATGHB010000373.1:0-11844 GCA_035308265.1 Roseiarcus sp. | reverse complement strand
CAGCGCGTCGCGCCAGGCGGCGCGCGCGGCTTCGCTCAAATCCGCCCAGGCCGGGCCGGCGTTGGCGAGTTCGTCATGATCGATCGGGGTCGGGGCGACGGAGAGCTTCTCGTAAGCCCCCGCCTCGCCGTCGGCGGCGCGCTTGTGATTGCGGATCACCCGCAGCATCGCCTCCGCGTTCGCCTTGTGGCCGGGGAAGGCGCCGCTCCTGGCGGCGATCTCGGCCGAGGTCGCATAGGCGCGGCCGGTGAGGATGGCGGAAAGCGCGGCGCAGATCGCCCGGCCGTGGTCGCTGTCATACGGGATGCCCGACGACATGAGCAGGCCGCCGATGTTGGCGTAGCCGAGGCCGAGGGTGCGGAAGTCATAGGAAAGGCGCGCGATCTCGCGCGACGGAAATTGCGCCATCGCGACCGAAATCTCGAGCGTCAGCGTCCACAGGCGAATCGCGTGCTCATAAAGCTTGACGTCGAACGCCTTGGTGGTCGCGTCGCGGAACTGCAGGAGGTTGAGGGACGCGAGATTGCAGGCCGTGTCGTCGAGGAACATGTATTCGGAGCACGGATTGGAGGCGCGGATCGGCCCCGATTCCGGGCAGGTGTGCCAATCGTTGATGGTGGTGTGATATTGCAGGCCCGGATCGGCCGACGCCCAGGCGGCGTAGCCGATCTTCTCCCACAGGTCCCGGGCCTTCAGGGTCTTCGACACCTTGCCGTCGAGGCGGCGAGTGAGATTCCACTCGCCGTCGTTCTCGACCGCATGCAGGAATTCGTCGGTGAGCCGCACCGAATTGTTGGAGTTCTGCCCCGAGACGGTGAGATAGGCTTCCGACTCCCAGTCGGTGTCGTATTCCTCGAAATCGAGCTTCGCATAGCCCTGGCGGGCGTACTGGATGACCTGCTTGATCGCGCCGTCCGGCACGCTGTCACGGCGCGCGGCCTTCACCTCGCGCTTGAGCGCCGGGTTCTTCTCGATCGAGAAGCAATCGTCGCCCGAGCCCTCGCAATTGACGCAAGCCTTGAGGATCGCCTTGAGATGGCGCTTGACCACCTTGGAGCCCGCGGCGAGCGCGGCGACCTTGCGCTCCTCCTTCACTTTCCAGTCGATATAGGCCTCGATGTCCGGATGATCGGCGTCGACGACCACCATCTTGGCGGCGCGCCGGGTGGTGCCGCCCGACTTGATCGCGCCCGCCGCGCGGTCGCCGATCTTGAGGAACGACATGAGGCCGGACGAGCGTCCGCCGCCGGAGAGCTTCTCGTTCTCGCCCCTGAGAAGCGAAAAGTTCGAGCCGGTGCCAGAGCCATATTTGAACAGGCGCGCCTCGCGCACCCATAAGTCCATGATCCCGCCCTCGTTGACGAGATCGTCGGCGACCGACTGGATGAAGCAGGCGTGCGGCTGGGGATGCTCGTAGGCCGACTTCGACTTGACCATCTTGGCCGTTTCGAAGTCGACGTAATAATGGCCCTGGCTCGGCCCATCGACGCCATAGGCCCAGTGAAGGCCGGTGTTGAACCATTGCGGCGAATTGGGCGCGGCCATCTGGCGCGCCAGCATGAGCCGCATCTCGTCGTAATAAGCGCGCGCGTCGTCTTCGGCGTCGAAATAGCCGGCCCTCCATCCCCAATAGGCCCAGGCGCCGGCGAGGCGATCGAAGACCTGCTTCGCAGAAGTCTCGGAGCCCGCGCGCTCTTCCTTCGGCAGCGAGCTCAGCGCCGTCTCGTCGGGGACCGAGCGCCACAGAAAGGAGGGCACGCCCTCCTCCTCGACGCGCTTCACGCGCGCGGGCACGCCCGCTTTACGGAAATATTTCTGCGCCAGCACGTCGGCCGCGACCTGGCTCCAGGCGGCGGGAACCTCGACGCCCTCCAGCGAGAAGACGACCGAGCCGTCGGGATTGCGAATCTCGCTCTTGGTCGTCACGAACTCGATGAGGTCATAGGGCGAGACGCCCGGTTGGGTGGTGTGCCGTTCGATCCGCATCGCCTTCGACCTCGCCCCTTGCGGCTTCCGCCGCCGTTGATCCCGCCTGCTCCATATCGAGGCGCACGCCCGCGCCGCGGCTCCGAGCCCCGCCCCCGTCGCTCGCGTTTCAGCTTTTACAAGACCCACGCCTCGCCCGATTCGCGCACTCTTGCGCATCCGGCAGGCTTGAAACCCCTGCTTCCGCCGCTTGATCCCTGAAGCGCCCGGAAACCGGAACACACTACAACGCGACGACAGCGGCGTCAACAACTTGTATGGCTACCCCCACAGCAACACCACATATTGTGGATAGCGTGGATAACTCGGAGTTAACGCCTGGGCGGATTGACAGGGTGCGCCGAGTCGGGAGACCCACGCAAGCGGTTCTTGGGCGACGCTTAGCCGGCCTTGCTCATGTTCATCATATGTTCTAAGGTGGCCTATTGGAGGGGACGGAACCGATGGCTCAGTCTCACAGTTTGCTCACGGCGGCGAACGGGAGGAGGTTCGGCGCCATCCTTGCCGATCCGCCATGGCAATTCGGCTTTGCCATGGGGAAGCTGCTGTACCGATTGAACGCGGGACGGAACGGCGGCTGTCCGGTTCTTGTCATTGGAATCACTCCGGCGTGCGTTTCCGACTGGCCGCCCGCCTGAACGGCGAACCGAAGGAGGGCGGAACTGGACAGACGCGATCCGCCCGGCCATATTCCGCGCGCTTTCAAGAACCACGCGAATTCCCGAATGGCGAACCCAACAATCGAATGGCTGAAGGAAGCCTTGCTCCACTATTTCACCTGGTGGAACGGCGCCAATCTCAACACGCGCTTCTACACCCGCCACTTTGGCGTGTTGGTGGGGCATGACGAGTTCGGCAACGCCTACTATCGGAAACCGGGCATTGATCCGGCGCTCGGGTTCGAGCGGCGGTGGGTCATCTATAACGGCGTTTCCGAGGCCTCGATGACGCCGCCGGGCTGGAACGGCTGGCTCCATCACACCGTCGACGTGGCGCCGACCGAGGAAGACTACAAACCCCACCCCTGGGAAGCGCCGCATATCGGCAACCCGACCGGCACGCCGGCGGCGATCCGGCCCGACGGCTCGACCCTGAGACCCGGTCCGCGCCAGCCCAGCGGCGGCGATTACGAGGCCTGGAGTCCTGGCCCCTGAGGCGCGCCTTCATTCCGCCGCCGTTGACCGGCAAAGCGCGCGCCATGAGGCTTTTGGGGTTTGGTCACGCAATCCCGGTCGGCAGTCGTGGGCGGACGCGGGTCGCGCTCGCCGCTGCGGCGCTGGCCGCGGTTTCGGCGCTCGGCGCGCCCGGCCCCGCGCTCGCCGACAAGATCAGCAATCCGGTCGCCGTTTTCGACGGACTCGACAAAATCACCGGCCGCATCATTTCGTTTGAGGTGAAGATCGACGAGACGGTGCAGTTCGGCGCCCTGCAGATCACGCCGCGTGTCTGCTATTCCCGGCCCCCGACCGACCCGCCGCAGACCGACGCCTTCGCGCAGGTCGATGAGATCGACGAGCAGAAGAAGGTCAAGCGCATCTTCTCGGGATGGATGTTCGCCGACAGCCCGGGCCTGAACGGCGTCGAGCATCCGATCTTCGATATCTGGCTGACCGCCTGCAAAGGCGGCACGGTGGTCATTCGCGACACGCCGACCGCCGAGGCTACCCCGAACCCGGACGAAAGTCCGCCGACCGACGCCGGCAATGCAAGCTCGCCGGAGCAGCCGGCCCCGCCGCCGGCGCAACCGAAGAAGAAGAAAAAGACCAGGCCGACCGTCGCTGCGGCGCCAGCGCCGGTGACGGCCGAGCCGCTCGATCCGCCAGCGCAGGCGACGCCCGGCGCCCCGCGCGGGCGCTGACCTCTGGGCCCGACCAGGAATCCGCGGCCGAGCCGGGAAGATGGCCGCGAGCGCAATCCTGATGTAGCATGACGAGCGCGGCCTGCTTGCGCCGAGCAGCGCGGACGCCTGAACCAGAGGAAACGCCATGACCGCCATTGGCAGCGCCATTGTGCCGACGCGGAGGCCCGGAGAACTCGGCGTTCATTCGGTCGACCGGTTTCATTTCGCCGTTCCCGATCTTAAGGTCGCCCGGAATTTCTACGGCGAGTTCGGTCTCGAGATCGACGAAGACGGCGATCTCCTCGCCATGAGGACGCGCGGCGACCGCCATGTCTGGGTCACCATCGGCGAGGGTCCGCGCAAGAAGCTGGGGTACATCTCGTTCGGCGTTTTCGACGATGATTTCGACCGCTTCGCCGAGCGGTTGCAGGCGCTGGGCGTCAAGCGGCTCGACCCGCCGCCGGGCGTCGATTCGAACGGCCTGTGGCTCCACGATCACGACGGGAACCTTGTGGAGATCAAGGTCGCTGCGAAATCCTCGCCCAACGGGAAGTCGGAGTTCTCGGAAGTTCCCGCCGGCCCTGGCGAGCGCGGCGCCCCGTTCCGGCGGGATGTTCAGCGCGTCATGCCCAGGCGTCTGGCGCATGTCCTTCTGTTCACCCGCGACGTCGAGCGCGCGATCCAGTTCTATACCCGGGTGCTCGGCTTGCGCCTCTCCGACCGGTCCGGCGACGGCATCGCCTTTCTGCACGGCATTCACGGCAGCGACCATCACATGATCGCTTTCGCGCACTCGAACGCGCCGGGGCTGCATCACCTGAGCTGGGACGTTAGCTCGGTCGATGAGATCGGGCGGGGCGCCATGCATATGCTGGGCAAAGGGTTCGCGCGAGGGTGGGGACTCGGGCGCCACGTGCTCGGCTCCAACTTCTTCCACTATGTCGGCGATCCGTGGGGGTCGTTCAGCGAATATTCGGCCGGCATCGACTATGTGCCGGCCGACTGCGACTGGCAGAGCGGCGATCATCCGCCGGAAGATTCGTTCTACGTGTGGGGGCCGAGCCCGCCGGACGATTTCACCCACAATTCCGAGGCGTGAGGCGGGACGCTACCGCCACATCAGCCACGCCGTCCCCGCGGCGAGGGTCAGCGCGGTCAGCGGCGCGCCGACCTTGAAATAGGCCCAGAAGCTGATCGGCGCGCCCGCCGAACGGGCGCGCTCGGCGACGATGAGATTGGCGACCGATCCGAGCAAGGTGAAATTGCCGGCCAGCGTCGAGCTCATCGCGACCACGAGCCAGGCGCGCTCGGGATCGGGGAAAGTCGGAATGAAGGGCCTCAGCGCCAGCACCGCCGGCACGTTGCTGACGATGTTGGAAAGGACGGCGGTGAACAGCGACAGGCGCCAGACCATATCGAGGCCGAACGCCCTCGCCATCGCGATCCGGTCGGGCGTCAGCAGCGCCTTTTCCGCGCCCGCGACCACGACGAACATGCCGGCGAACAGGATGAGCAGCGGCCCGTCGATCTCGCGATAGATTCGGTGGGGCTTGATCTGGCGGGTCAGAAGCAGGAACGCGCCGCCCACGATTGCCGCCTTCGCCGGAGGAACGCCGGCGAAGAAGGCGACCGCGAGCGCGACGCAGGTGAGGCTCGCCTTGAGAACCTGGCCCTTGTGCATCGGACCGCGAAAAAGATGCGGTTCGAGCTCGCTCCGGAACGCGAATTCCTGTGCGTAGACGAGGCGCACGATGACGATGACGCCGATGAGCCCGAAGGCGGCGACAGGCGCGAGCGCCGCCGCGAACCCGGCATAGGGAATCCGGGAGAGCGTCCCGATCACCATGTTCTGCGGATTGCCGGTGATCGTGGCGACGCTCCCGCAATTGGACGCGGTCGCGACCGCGATGAGATAGGGCAGCGGATTGCGGTTCAGCGAGCGGACCACCTGCAAGACGATCGGCGTCATGACGAGGCAGATCGCGTCATTGACCAGAAAGGCCGACAGGACTCCGGCCAGCATGGTCACGATCACGAGCAGCACGAATGGGGCGCGCGCGTGCTCGATGACCAGCGCGCCGAGCGCCCGGAAGGCGCCGGAAACCTTGAGATGCGCGACCACGATCATCATGCCCAAGAGAAGCGCGATGGTGTCGAAGTCGATGGCGCGGAAGGCTTCCTCGAGGCTCAGCGGCCCAAGCGCGATCATCGCCGCGCCGCCGAGGAAGGCGATTCCCGCCCGGTCGAGACGAAGGCCGGGAATGCGGCCCGCCGCGACCCCGGCGTAGGTGAGGATGAGAATGATGAGGGCGGCGGCGCTGTCGGGAGTCATTCGCCCAGCGCGCCTTCGATCGCGAGCGGCTCCCTGTCGCGCGCGCCGGCCTGCTCATCACGCGTTTCAGGCATGAATCCGAAAAACACGAGAAACGCGACCGCCGCGGCGGCGCCAAGCGCCAGAAACGAGACGGCGTAGCCGAAATGATCGACCATCTCGCCAGCCGCCAATGCGCTGAGCGACGCGCCGATCCCCTGGGCGGTGGCCACCGCGCCCTGCGCGAGGTTGTACCGGCCGGTTCCACGCATGATGTCGGCGATGACCAGCGGCGTCAGCGCGCCGTAGACGCCCGCCCCAACCCCGTCGAGCAATTGGACGCCGATCAGCCAGAACGCGTTGTTCGATAGCGTGTAGAGCGCTGCGCGGATCGGCAGCACGGCGAAAGCGGCGAGGAAGATCGGCCTGCGCCCCCAGCCGTCGGCGTTTCGGCCGACGAGAATGGCGATCGGCAACATCACGCCCTGCGCGGCGACCATGCAGAACGACATCATCGCTGTCGCCTCTTTTGGGAACTCGAGCGCCAGCTTTTGCCCGACCAGCGGCAACAGCGGAGCGTTGGCGAAATGGAACAACGCGACGCAGAGCGAGAATATTATGAGGGGCCGACGTTCAAAGAGCACGCGGTATCCGGCCGCCGGGCCCTGCGCGTCGCCGTCAGAGGACAGGTCTCTCGCCCGCTCATGATTGATTGCGTCCGCGGGAATGGCAAGCACGGCCGCCGAGGTCAAGGCGGCGAACACCGGAACCATGAGAAAGACGGCGCGCTGCGAGAATGCGTAGCCGACCGCGCCGGCCAAAAGCGCAATGGCGATGTTGCCGCCATGGTCGAAAGCCGAGTTGCGGCCGAGCCGACGCGCCAGCTTGTCTCGCTTCACCAGACCGAGCGTGAGCGCCGAGACCGCCGGAGCGAAGACATCGCCGGCAAGCGCGAGCACGCTCAAGGCGACCGCCATCGGCCAGAAGGCCGGATCGATATAAATAGTGGCCGCGGCTGCGGTCATCGCCGTCATGGTCAGCACGATGACGCCGCGCTTCGCCCGCGTCACGTCGATTGCGGCGCCGATCGGGGTTTGCAGCGCGATGCCGAGGAGGCCGCTCGCCGTCATCACCAGTCCGACATCGGTCTGGCTCCAGTGCCGGCTCGTGACCAGGAACACGTTGACGAACGGCCCGAACAGGTTGCGAACATCGGATGCGAGGAAATTGAGCGCATCGAGCGCGAAGGGGATTGGAATCATGACTTGCGGCCGAACGGCGGACCGGCGCGGGCCGCGTCCCGAAACGCCGGTTGGCCGAATTCGTTCCCACTTTCTGGATTTCAATTTGCTTTCGAGCAATGGTCGCGCATATCAACTCACCGTGAGCGCGGTCCTGGGGCTTTCATGCGCAAGCGCGCGGACATGGTTCTCGTCGAGCGCGGCTTCTTCCCGAGCCGGGCGCGGGCTCAGGCTGCGATCGCGGCTGGGCTGGTCAGCGTCGGCGGGATCGTGCTTGTCAAGCCGTCCGAGGCGTTGCCCGAGAACGCGCAGATCGAAGCCTCCTCGCCCCACCCCTGGGCGTCGCGCGGCGGGGTCAAGCTCGCCGCCGCCCTCGACGCCTTCAGGCTCGATCCTTCGGGCCTGGTCTGCTTCGACGTCGGCGCCTCGACCGGAGGCTTCACCGACGTGCTGCTCAAGCGCGGCGCGGCGAAGGTGATCGCCCTCGATGTCGGCCGCGGACAGCTCGATCCACGCGTTGCCTCGGATCCCCGCGTCCGCTCGCTCGAGGGGGTGGATGCGCGCGCGCTCACCGGCGAGGTCCTCGGCGGCCGACCGGACGCGATCGTCATCGACGTGAGCTTCATCGCGCAGCGGCTCGTGCTGCCCCATGTGCTCAAGCTCGCGGCGAGCCCCGCCTGGCTCGTCAGCCTCATCAAGCCGCAGTTCGAACTCGGGCCTGGCGATCTCGTCAAGGGCCGGGTCAGGAGCGAAGCGGCGCTCGAGCGCGCCTGCGCCGCCGTGCGCGCGGCGATCGAAGCGCAGGGCTGGACCACGCTCGGCCTGATCCCCTCGCCGATCCTCGGCGGCGCGGGCGCGAGGGAATTCCTCGTCGCCGCGCGTCATGGCTGAACCGCTCGAAGAGGTTTCGATCGTCGCGCTCGACGCGGAGGGCCATGGCGTCGCGGCCGACGGGACAAGCATTCCCTTTGGCCTGCCGGGCGAGCGGACGCTGGTCAGGCGCGAAGGCAAGCACGCGGAGCTTGTCGAGACGATGAACGCCGCGACCGAGCGCGCGGCGCCGATCTGTCCGTGGTTCGGGCGCTGCGGCGGCTGCGCCGCGCAGCACATGTCGCATTCGCTCTATCGGCTGTGGAAGCGCGGCCTGGTGGTCGATGCGCTCGCGCGCGAAGGCGTCCGCGCCGAGGTCTCGGACCTCGTCGACGCGCATGGGGCGGGTCGGCGGCGCGCGACGTTTCACGCCCGCTTTCCTCATGGCGGCCCCGACGAGGTCGGCTTCATGCGCGCGCGGTCGCACGCCATCGTCGCCATCGACGCTTGCCCGCTGTTCAGCCCCGCCATGGCCGGGGCGATTCAAGCCGCACGCACGCTGAGCGGCGACTTGCGCGGCCTGATGAAGCCGCTCGACATCGGCGTCACGGCCACGCTCGACGGGCTCGATGTCGACCTGCGCGGCTCGGGACCGCTCGGGCGCGCCGAGACCGAGAAGCTCGCCCGCACAGCCGATGCCCTCGATCTCGCGCGCGTCTCCAATCACGGCGAGGTCGTGGTCGAGCGCCGCGCGCCGCGGGTCAAGTTCGGCGAGGCGGTCGTCACGCTCCCGCCCGGCGGCTTCCTGCAGGCGACGGAAGCGGGAGAGGAATGGCTCGCGGCCTTCGCGGAGCGGGCGCTTGCTGAGGCGAAAAAGGTCGCGGACCTCTTCTGCGGCGCCGGCGCCTTCGCGCTGAGGCTCGCGCACAGCCACGAGGTGTTCGCCGCCGATTCCGACCCGGCGGCGATCGCGGCGCTCGCCCGCGCCGCGGCCGCGACGCCGGGCTTGCGCAAGCTCAGGGCCGAGACGCGCGACCTCATGCGCCGTCCGCTGCGGGCGGAGGAACTCGCCGCCTTCGACGCGGCGCTGATCGATCCGCCGCGCGCGGGCGCGCTCGATTCTGCGCGCGCGCTGGCTGCCTCGGCTCTGCCGCTCGTCGTCTCCATTTCCTGCAACGCCGCGACATTCGCCCGCGACGCGCGCATTCTCATCGACGGCGGCTTTCAGGTTGAGTCCGTAACCCCGCTTGACCAGTTTCGCTTTTCCGCCCATGTCGAAATCGCCGCAGTCTTTCGCCGGTCAAGACCGAAGGCGCGCGTGCGGAGGCTGCTCTAGGTGGACGCGACAAAAAGAGAAGCCATTCTCGCCGCGCTTGAGAACATCGTCGGCGCGCGTCACGTACTGACCGACTCCGCGCTTTTCGCCGGCGCGCTTGTCGAACGTCGCGGGCTCTATCACGGGAAGGCGCTCGCTCTTGTGCGGCCAGGCTCGACGCGGGAGGTCGCGAGCGTCGCGGCCTTCTGCAACGAGGCGCGGATCGGCATGGTCCCGCAGGGCGGCAACACCGGACTCGTGGGCGGCCAGATTCCCGACTTGAGCGGCGCGGAGATCATCGTCTCGACCCAGCGCCTGCGAACGGTCCGCGAGGTCGACATCGACGCCGACGCGATGATCTGCGAAGCGGGCGTCACGCTGGGCGAAGCGCAAGCCGCGGCGCTCGCCGCCGACCGGCTGTTCCCACTGTCGCTGGCGTCGGAAGGCACATGCACCATCGGCGGCAATGTCTCGACCAACGCCGGCGGGGTGACCGTGATCGCCTACGGCAATGCCCGCGACCTGGTGACCGGCGTCGAGGCGGTCCTCGCCGACGGGCGGATCGTCAACGCGCTGAGCAAGCTGCGCAAGGACAACACCGGCTACGACGTGAAGAGCCTCTTCGTCGGCGCCGAGGGGACGCTCGGCATCGTCACCGCCGCGTCGCTCCGGCTCTTTCCCAACCCCAAAGCGCGAGCGACGGCCTTTGTCGGTCTGAGGAGTCCCGAGGACGCGCTCAAGCTCCTGCGGATGATGCGCGAGCGCCTCGGCGGCGCGGTCGCCAGCTTCGAACTGATCGGGCGCAACGCCTACGACATTGGGCTCCGCCACGGGCGGGCGCGCGCGCCGCTCGGCGGCGCCCACGACTGGTATGTCCTGGCCGAAGTCTCCTCCCAGGCGCCAGGCGGGCTCGACGAGGCCTTCGCCGGCGCGCTCGAGGCGGCGCTGGAGAAGGGCGTGGTCGAGGACGCCGCGATCGCGGCCTCGCTCGAGCAGCGCTCGGCGTTCTGGGAACTGCGCGAGGGCCTGTCCGACGCGCAGGGCAAGGAAGGGGGCTCGATCAAGCACGACGTCTCGGTCGAGGTCGGGCGGGTCCCGGAGTTCATCAGGGAGGCGACGCCCGCGGTCGAGGCGTTCATTCCCGGCGCGCGCGTGGTCGCCTTCGGCCATCTCGGCGACGGCAACATCCATTTCAACGTGTCGCAGCCGGTCGGCGCCGACAAGCAGGAATTCCTCGATCGCTGGGACGCGATGAACGAGATCGTGCATGGAATCGTCGCGCGGCTCGGCGGCTCCTATTCCGCCGAGCACGGGATCGGCCAGCTCAAGCGCTCCCTGCTCGCCAGATGGAAGGACCCGGCCTCGCTCGCCGTGATGCGCCAGATCAAGGCGGCGCTCGATCCGAACGGAGTGATGAATCCGGGCAAGGTGCTGTGAAGCCGTTCATTCCTTGCCCATGACGGCCAGCGCCTGCTCCAACGGCGCGGGCGAAGCGCGAAAGACCCCGGTATAGGGATCGGAAAGGTCGAGGATCAGGAGGACGGCGCTCGCGACCGCGACGGAGCCGACCGCTAGCGCGATCACCGACGTGACAGTGGCGCGCGCCATCAGCCCGAAGCCGCAGAAAAGACCGACAACCCATCCGACGACGGTCAGCACCAGCGGATAGGAAACGGGCGCGGTGAGCGCGAACGACATCTGCATCCGCGCCTGAGCGATTGCATCGGACAGGGAGTTCGCCTCGGCGAGCGCCTGCTTTTGCGCGTCGGTCGCGGGATGGAGGGCCGCCAGGGCCTTTTCCCGGCCGCGCATGTTTCGAATCGCCGAGGCGAAGTTGTCGGCCGCAAAATTGCCGTCGCTCAGGCTCGCGCCCCAGATTTGATCGATGGTCTTGCCCAGCGCATCCCGGATCTGCGCGCGCACCGGGATCGCCTCCGGCCCATAGTCGGCGAGCGCAAGGTCGAGCTGCATGACCTTCGCCGCCAGAGCCTGGATCTGCGCGTTCTGGCTGGAGTACACGCCATACGCCGTCCAGATCAGGAGGCCGGTGACCAGGGCGCACAACAGCGTGAGAAGGCCGACGACGCCGGCGATCATTTCACGAGAGCCGCCGCTCGTGTGATGCTCGGGCAGCACGCGACCCAGGACAAGGCCAAGCAGCCCGGCGGCGAACATCGCGGCCGCGACCAGAAACGCCAACGTCTCCGAACTCATTCCCAACCCCAGGCCAAGATCGCGGCAGTTAGCCGCTTCACGGCGTGAACGCAACCGTCCCCGGCCCGCATTGCCCATGTCCCGCGGCGCGGCCGGAATGGCGCGAATCGCGCTCAGCCGTTAGGTT
>DATGHB010000372.1:0-3969 GCA_035308265.1 Roseiarcus sp. | reverse complement strand
ATCGCCTTCAGGCCCGTCGCCATCGGCTCGCTCACCGACTTGCGCGGAATGATGCCCGGCGCCTTGACATCGACGCGGGCGCGTTTGGCGGCGTTGATCGGGCCCTTGCCGTCGATCGGATTGCCGAGCGCGTCGACCACGCGGCCGAGCAGCTCCTTGCCGATCGGCACGTCGACGATCGCGCCGGTGCGCTTGACCGTCTGGCCTTCCTTGATCTCGCGGTCGGCGCCGAAAATGACAATGCCGACGTTGTCGCTTTCGAGATTGAGCGCCATCCCGCGCGTGCCATTCTCGAATTCGACCATCTCGCCGGCCTGGACCTTGTCGAGACCGTAGGCGCGGGCAATGCCGTCGCCGACGCTCAAGACCTGCCCGACCTCGCTCACCTGCGCTTCGGCGCCGAAATTGGCGATCTGGGTCTTGAGGATCGAGGAAATTTCCGCGGCCCGGATGTCCATCAGCCGACCTCTTTCATGGCAAGGCGAATTGCGTTGAGTTTTGTCTTGAGCGAGCTGTCAATCATGCGCGACCCGAGTTTGACGATCAAGCCGCCGAGGATCGAGGGATCGACCTTCATGTCGAGGTCGAGCTCGCGGCCGCCCGAAGCGGCGCGCAGCGAATCCTTGAGCGCCTCGACATTGGCGCCGGTCAGGGCGGCGGCGCTGGTGACTTCCGCCCGGGTCACGCCGCGCGCGGCGTCGTCGAGCTTGAGATAGTCGGCGATCATGTCGCGGATGAGGAACAGGCGCCGCTTCGACGCGGCCAGCCGGATGAAGTTGGCGGCGATTCCATCGATGCCGGCGCGGGCGAGAATGGCGTCGAGCGCTTTCAGCTGGTCGGCGGCCGAGAACACCGGGCTCCTCACCAGCCGCTCGAGGTCGGGGCTTTCGGCGACAAGCGCGTCGAACCGCCGCAATGCGTCGGCGACTGGGCCGGTCTGACGAGAGTCGCGGGCGAGCGAAAAGAGAGCGGACGCGTAACGCCCGGATACGCCGGAAACGATCGTGTCTTCGTCCGCCACGCGAGACCACCCCATGAACACGCTCAAGCCTCGCACGGCCGCACGCCCGACGGCTTCCGCGAAGCTGAGGAATTCTCGACGATTCCGCGCTCGAACCTGGCCGCGCGGCCAAAGGCCTGCCCGAAAGGCGGCGCTGCCTAACATAGCAGATTTCCGCGCGCAACCCGCTGTCCGGCGGCAAGGCGCATGGCCGCAAGAGCCCGTTACGCACGCTGCACGGGCTTCCCCGTTTCGCGTAAGGACCTGGCGAGGGCGGCGGCGGCGGTTGAGCGCAGCGACGCGGCGAGCGCCTTGAGCGCCGCCTCCCGCGGCGAGCCCCGCCTGAAGACGAGCCTGACGAGGCGCGAGGCGCCCTCGCCCACGATCCTCGAGCCCTCGATCCCGGCGCCCGAACGGCGCCAGTCGGCGTAGGCGAGGAGGGGCGCGAGCGTCGCCCCCTGTCCGGCCGAGGCGAGATGGCGCAAGGTTTCGAGGCTCGTCGCGCGGACGTCGGCGCCGAGCGCTGTCCTCTCCGCGGCGCCGCAGAGCGCCAGCGTTTGCTCGCGCAGACAATGGCCCTCGGCCAGCAGAAGAAGGGCGCTGGGGTCGATCTCCTCGACGCGGATCGAGGCGCGCCTAGGCCTTCCGGAATGGCCGGAGAAGACGAGGAAGAATGGCTCTTCGTAGAGCTCGATCGCCGCCAATTTGGCCTCGCGCGGGTCGGTCGCGATCACCGCCGCGTCGAGGGCGCCCTCGCTGAGGCGCGCGAGAAGCCGGTCGGTCAGGTCCTCGATGAGATAGAGCGGCGTGCGCGGCAGCGCGTCCGCGAGTTCGGGCAGCGCGACCGGCAAGAGATAGGGCGCGACGGTCGCGATGACCCCGAGCCGCAGCGCGCCGGAGAACGGATCGCGCGCCGCCTGAGCGGCGGCGGTCACGCCCGCCGCGGCGGCGAGGGTCGCGCGCGCCTCGGCCACGACCCCCGCCGCCCGGTCGCTAACCCGAGCGCCGCGACCCTGGCGGTCGAACAGGCGGAGCCCGAGTTCAGACTCGAGCTTGAGGATTTGACCGCTCAGCGTGGGCTGACTGACATGGCAGGCCGCGGCCGCCCGGCCGAAATGGCCGCTATCCGCGACTGCAACCACATATTCGAGGTCTCGAAGGTTCATGGGCCGAAGATTGGCGTCGCCAATCGCTTGTCAAGAGACAATCGATTGGACCTATCCCTCGTCCAAGCTTATCGAGGCATGAACGGACCTGCGGCGACGCGGAACCGCCATATGCCGCGGTTATGGTCGCGGTTCACCATTTTGGACTTTGGACGGCGCAAGACGCTAAACATCATTGGAGGAAAGCATGACAGAGGAAAGCAAGTGCCCGGTCGCGGGCGGGACACGCGCGCTGACAAACCGGCACTGGTGGCCGGAACGGCTGAGCATCAGCGGCCTCCACCAGAACTCCAGCCTGTCCGATCCGATGGACGAGGATTTCGACTACGCCAAGGAGTTCGCGAGCCTCGACCTCGACGCCGTGATCAAGGACCTTCACGCGCTGATGACGGACTCGCAGGACTGGTGGCCGGCCGATTTCGGCCATTACGGCGGCTTGTTCATCCGGATGGCGTGGCACAGCGCCGGCACTTATCGCATTGCGGACGGCCGCGGGGGCGCCGGCGCCGGCCAGCAGCGCTTCGCGCCGCTCAACAGCTGGCCGGACAACGCCAACCTCGACAAGGCGCGCCGCCTCTTGTGGCCGATCAAGCAGAAATACGGCCGGAAGCTCTCCTGGGCCGACCTCATCGTTCTGGCGGGCAACGTCGCGCTCGAATCGATGGGCTTCAAGACCTTCGGTTTCGGCGGCGGCCGCAAGGACGTTTGGGAGCCCGAGGAGCTTTATTGGGGTCCTGAGGGAACGTGGCTGGGCGATGAGCGCTATAGCGGCGAGCGCGAGCTTCAGAATCCGCTCGCGGCGGTGCAGATGGGCTTGATTTACGTCAATCCCGAGGGACCGAACGGCAAGCCTGACCCGGTCGCGGCGGCGAAGGACATCCGCGAGACCTTCTTCCGGATGGCGATGAACGACGAGGAGACGGTCGCGCTGATCGCCGGCGGGCACACCTTCGGAAAGACCCACGGCGCGGGCGATCCGTCCTTTGTCGGCGCAGCGCCGGAAGCCGCGGTCATCGAGGATCAGGGCCTCGGCTGGAAGAGCAAGAACAGGACGGGCGTCGGCGCGGACGCGATCACCGGCGGCCCGGAAGTCATCTGGTCGCAGACGCCTATCAGGTGGAGCAATCACTTCTTCGACAACCTGTTCAAGTACGAGTGGGAATTGACCAAGAGCCCGGCGGGCGCCTGGCAGTGGCAGGCGAAGAACGTCGAGCCCTCGGTCCCCGATCCTTTCGATTCGTCGAAGAAGCGGCTGCCGACCATGCTGACCACCGACCTGTCGCTCCGGCTGGACCCGGCTTACGAGAAGATCTCGCGCCGCTTCTACGAGCATCCGGATCAGTTCGCCGACGCGTTCGCCCGCGCCTGGTTCAAGCTGACCCACCGCGACATGGGGCCCAGGATTCGCTATCTCGGCCCGCTTGTCCCGAAGGAGACGCTGATCTGGCAGGATCCGATTCCGGCCGTAAACCATCCGCTGATCGACGACGCGGACATCGCGGCGCTCAAGGCGAAGATCCTCGCCTCCGGCCTCACCGTTCCCGAGCTTGTGTCGACCGCCTGGGCCTCAGCCTCGACGTTCCGCGGCTCCGATAAGCGAGGCGGCGGAAACGGCGCGCGCATTCGCCTCGAGCCCCAGAAGGACTGGGAGGTCAACAATCCGGCCGAACTCAAGAAGACGCTCGAGAAGCTCGAGGCGATTCAGAAGGATTTCAACGCCTCAGCCAAGAGCGGCAAGAAGGTCTCGCTCGCCGACCTGATCGTTCTTGGCGGCGGGGCGGCGATCGAGAAGGCCGCGAAGGA
>DATGHB010000371.1:0-2968 GCA_035308265.1 Roseiarcus sp. | reverse complement strand
GATGGGACCGACTGGCCCGTCGCATTTTTGGGCGCGATGCTCGCGGGCGTCGTCCCGGTCGCGGTCAACACGCTCAACACCGCCGACGATGTCGCCTATATGCTGGAACATTCACGGGCCCAGGCCGTGATCGTCAGCGGGGCCTTGAAGTCGGCGCTCCAGGCCGCGCTCGCCAAAGCGGACCACGAGGTCCATGCGGTTATCGTCTCGCGACCCGCCCGGCCGCTCGGAGAGGGCGAGATCGAATTCGGCGACTTCGATGGCCGTGCGGCGCCGCTGCCCAAGCCCGCCCGCACCCATGCCGACGATCCCGCCTTCTGGCTCTATTCGTCGGGCTCGACAGGCAGGCCCAAGGGGACGGTGCATTCGCACGCCAACCCCTATTGGACGACCGAGCTCTACGGAAAGGCCGTTCTGGGCCTCAGGGAGAACGACGTCTGCTTCTCCGCCGCCAAGCTCTTCTTCGCCTATGGGCTCGGCAATGCGCTGACCTTTCCGATGAGCGTCGGGGCGACGGCGCTGCTCATGGCCGAGCGGCCGACGCCGGAGGCGGTGTTCAGGCGCCTGAGCGGCGGCGTCGGCGGCGTGAAGCCCACGGTGTTTTATGGCGCGCCAACCGGCTTCGCCGGCATGCTCGCTTCGAAGTTGTTGCCGAAGCGCGAGGAGGTGAGCCTGAGGCTCGTATCGTCCGCTGGCGAAGCGCTGCCCGCCGAGATCGGCGAACGCTTCAAGCGCCATTTCGGCGTCGATATCGTCGATGGCATCGGCTCGACCGAGATGTTGCACATCTTCCTTTCCAACCGTCCTGACAGGGTCCGCTACGGCTCGACCGGCTGGCCGGCGCCGGGCTACGAGATTGAGCTTCGCTCAGAGGACGGGCGCGACGTCCCGGACGGCAAGCCGGGCGACCTTTACATAAGCGGGCCGTCGGCGGCGCTCATGTACTGGGGCAATCGCCTGAAGACGCGCGAGACCTTCCAGGGCCGCTGGGTGAGAAGCGGCGACAAATACATCCGCAACGCCGACGGGACCTTCACCTACGCGGGCCGCTCGGACGACATGCTGAAGGTCGGCGGCGTGTGGGTGAGCCCGTTCGAGGTCGAGGCCACGCTTGTCCAGCACCCTTCCGTCCTCGAAGCGGCGGTGGTCGGCGCGCCGGACGCCGACGGCCTCGTCAAGACCAAGGCCTTCGTGGTGCTGAAAGACGGCGCCTCGGCGGACGAAGGGGAGCTTCAGCGCTTCGTCAAGGATCGCCTTGCCCCGTACAAATACCCGCGCTCGATCGAATTCATCGCGGAGTTGCCGAAAACAGCGACCGGCAAAATCCAGCGCTTCCGCTTGAGGGAGCGTGAGCGGGCGGCGGGCTGAAGGCCGCCGTTCAGAGGTCCTGGCCCTGCGGCAAAATGACGAGGTCGCGGATCGCGACATGCGGCGGGCGGGTCAGCATGAAGAAAAGCGCGTCGACGACGTCGTCGTTCATGATTCCGCTATGCGCCGCGACCCGGCGCTCGATCTCATGGGGGTCGGTCAGGCCCCAAAGCTCGTTCAGGACCATTCCCGGCGCAAGCGCGCCGATCCGCACATTGTGTTTTGCGACCTGCCGGCGGACGCCATGCACGAACGATTGCACGGCGTGTTTGGTCGCCGAATAGACCGGCTCCCAATGGATCGCCTAATGGCCTGAGATCGAGGAGGTGACGACGATCTCGCCCGAGCGGCGGGCGATCATGTCCGGCAACACGGCGCGCACGGCGCGGAAGACGCTCTTCACATTGATGTCGATGATCCGATCCCATTCCTCGGGATCGCCGCTCGCGACCTCTCCTGCGACATAGCTTCCGGCGTTGGCGAACAGAATGTCGATGGGGCCGAACCGGTCCGCCGTCGTTTTGACCATTGTCGAGACGTCGGCGGGCCTGGTCAGATCGAGGGGCAGGGTGATGCATTCGGCGCCGACTTCGTCCGCGACCGCCTTCAATCTTTCCGCCGAGCGGGCGACGAGCGCGAGCTTCACCCCCTCCGCCGCAAAGCGTCTCGCGGCCGCGCGGCCGATGCCGGAGCTCGCGCCAGTCACGATCATGGTCTTGTTCTTCAGACTTCCATCCATCCCTGGTCTCCCAGCCGTCGAGCGGGCAGCTCGATGCGGCAGAATAAACAGAGAGTCCTATTTGGCGAAGCCGCGTCCGGAACCGGCGGATGATTGACCGCGCCTCTCGCGCATGGTCAATCGGCTCTCATGTCGCCCGCGCTGATCGCCATCGACTGGGGATCCTCGAGCTTTCGCGCCTATCTCATGTCGGGGGCAGGCGAGATCCTCGATGAGGTCGCGTCCGCCGACGGCGTAGGCAGCGTGGCGGCGGGGACCTATCCGGCCACGCTCCAGCGCCTGATCGGGCGGTGGCTCGACGCCCATCCCTCTCTTCCCGTCATCGCCTCGGGCATGGTCGGCAGCCGGCATGGCTGGCGCGAGGCGCCCTACGCGCACCTGCCCGCTGGTCCCGGCGACGTTGCTTCGCGTCTCATTGGGGTCGAGGCCGACGGCCGGCGCGTCGCGCTGGCGCCGGGCCTATCCCATGTGGACGAAGCGGGGCAGCCGGACGTGATCCGGGGCGAGGAGACGGAAATTTTTGGCGTCGCGGAAGCGGGCGCGAGCCTGATCGTGCTGCCCGGCTCGCATTCGAAATGGGCGCGGATCGAGGGCGGCCGGGTCGTCGCGTTCAAGACCTATGTGACCGGCGAAATGTTCGCCGCGCTGCGCGAGCATACGGTCGCCGGGGCTTTCGCCAAGGCGGCGCCGCCGAAGGCGCCCGGAAAGGTTTTCGCGCTTGGGGTCGAGCGCGGCGCAGCGGCGGCGGCTTGCCAAGGCAAGTCCGGCCTGCTCGGTCTTATGTTCGGAGCGCGGGCGCTGCCGCTCATGGGCGGCCTCGCGGAGGATGACGCGGGCGAATATCTCTCCGGCCTTCTCATC
>DATGHB010000370.1:0-4289 GCA_035308265.1 Roseiarcus sp. | reverse complement strand
GAGGCCATGACCAGCGCCGTCCCGCTCGGGCCGGTCAATCCGTTGGCGCGGCTCGAGGGCTTTCGCGAGCTCGCGCGCGATCTCGACGTGAAAGCCCGCGCCGGAAATGCGTCCTATGTCCTGACCCAGGGCTATGCGCTGACTTCGCTCATGACCTATTACGGCGATCCGGCCATTCCGGTCGTACAGCCCGAGCAGCGGATGCGCTGGATCTTCGAGCCCGCGCCCCGCGAATCCCTGTTCATGGCGCCCGGCCTCGCGCTCGGCGAACCGGGCCGCCGTTTCGACCTTATTCTCAAGATGCGCTTTTCTGAAGTCGAGCCGGCTGGCCTTCTCGAGCGGCGCGCCGCTGGCGGGACGCGGGAGACATATGAGCTCTACCGGGTCGCCGATCCTTATGCGCCGGTGATGGACCCGGTCTGCCCGCGCGGCGAGGTCGATCTTCAGCGGCGCTGCCCGCCCTGAGGAGCGGCGCGGCGGCGGCCCCATCAGCCGAGCCGCAGGAACACGATCCCGGCCAGAATGACCAGCGCGGCCGCGCCCCGGGACGGCTTGAACGGCTCCTTCAGCGCGATGACCCCGATCAGCGCAGCGAACACGACCGACGTCTCGCGCAGGGCGGCGACCGTGGCGATCGGCGCCCGGGTCATGGCCCAGACGACGATGGCGTAGCCGCCGAAGGCGGCGAAGCCGCCTACAAGTCCACGAGGCCAGTCTTGCCTGAGCGCGCACGCGACCTTGGCCCCGCGTAGCGAGAGCACGATCGGAAGATAGGCGAGCGAGGTCAGCGCGTCCGCCCACCCGTTATAGGCGAAGGCGAATTGCGCGCCTGGACCGGAAACCCTGGCGCCCTCCCCGTCGACCACCGAATAGACCGCGATGACCGCGGAATTGACAAGGGCGACGACGAGCGTCGCCCGGTCAATGCGGCCATGTGCAAGACCGCTCAGCCCCATCAGCATGACGCCGGCGACCAGAAGGACGACGCCGAGAACGGCGACCGGCCCCGGCGCTTCGCCGAGCGAAGAGAGCGCGAGCACGGCGGCGATCAGCGGCGCGAGGCCCCTCATGATCGGGTAGGCGACGGAGAGATCGGCATTGCGATAAAGCCGCCCGACCATCAGAAAATAGACGATGTGGAGCGCGATCGAAGCGACAATGAAGGGCGCGCTCGCCCTCGACGGCCAGGGCAGCAGGAGCGCCGCGATGAGAGCGGGAACGCCGCACCAGATCGCGACGACGGCCGAGGAAAGGAATTTGTCGTGAGCGCTCTTGACGAGCGAGTTCCACAACGCATGAAGGACCGCCGCGAAGAGAACGGCGGCCAGGACGCCGGAAGTCAGGTGAGCGGAGTTGGTCATGAAAGCGTCACAGTGACGGATTCGCCTGGCTCCGTCGAGGCGCGGCTGCCCGCGCGCCAGAGGGCGCGCGCGGAGGGGCATGCGACTTTCGCCCGGGTCGGCGCCCGCACCGAGCCTCGGCGGCTGTTCGAGACCGGCGGCTTGCGCTGGCGCTTTCCCCGCTCGTCAAACCCCTGCGAAGCGGCGATCGTCAACACCGGCGGCGGGGTCGCGGGCGGCGATTCCTACATCCTGAGTCTCTCGCTGAGGGAGGGCGCCGTGGTCGAGGCGACGACGATCGCGGCGGAACGGATCTATCGCAGCCCGGGGCCGGCCGCGGCGATTGCGACCAGGCTTGACCTCGCTCCCCGCGCGCGGCTCTTCTGGCTGCCCCAGGAGACGCTGATGTTCGATGGCGCGCGGCTCGAACGGCGCCTCGAGGTCGAGGCGGCGGACGAGGCCGAGTTCATGATCGCCGAGACGCTCGTGTTCGGGCGCCTGGCGATGGGCGAAAGCCGGATCGACGCGACGTTGAGGGACTCATGGCGCGTCCGCCGGGATGGCCGGCTGGTCTTCGCGGACGAGACCCGGGTCGAGCATGCCGGCCTTATCCTCGACCGGAAAGCGGCAGGCGCCGGAGCGCGCGCGCTCGCGACGATTGTCGCTTCGGCGCCCAATATCGAGGCGCGCCTGCCCGATTTGCGGGCGGCCCTCGACGCCGCCGGCTCAGCCGTCGAAGGCGGGGCCAGCGCCTTCGACGGCCTCATCGTCGCCCGGCTCATCGCCGCCTCGCCTGAACGATTGCGCGCCACGGTCGCCGCATCCATTGTCGCGCTCGGCGGACGCAAGCCGCGGCTGTGGCCCTGAGGAGGGCGCGAAACTTGCTGGAGCGTTCGAAGGCAATGAGGAGGGAAGAGGCCCCATGAACCTGACGCCGCGGGAAAAGGACAAGCTTCTGATCGCGATGGCGGCGATGGTGGCGCGCCGCAGGCTCGAGCGCGGCGTCAAGCTCAACCATCCGGAGGCGGTCGCCCTCATCACCGATTTCGTCGTCGAGGGCGCGCGCGACGGGCGCTCGGTCGCCGAGCTCATGGAAGCGGGCGCGCATGTCGTCTCCGCAGACCAGGTGATGGACGGAATCGCCTCGATGATCCACGACATCCAGGTCGAGGCGACCTTCCCCGACGGCACCAAGCTGGTCACCGTCCACCAGCCGATCCGCGGCGCGGATGATCACGAGATCCCCGGCGAGGTGTTGGCCGAGCCCGGCGAGATCGCGATGAACGTAGGCCGCGAGACCGTCACGCTGGACGTGTCCAATTCCGGCGACCGGCCGATCCAGGTCGGCTCGCACTATCATTTCTTCGAGACCAACCCGGCGCTCAAATTCGATCGAGCGAAGGCGAAAGGCTTCCGGCTCGACATCCCCGCTGGAACCGCGGTCCGCTTCGAGCCCGGCCAAAGCCGCTCCGTGCGCCTCGTCGCGATCGCTGGCAAACGCGAGGTCTACGGTTTCCGCCAGCAGGTGATGGGGAAGGTATGACGCCCTCTGGGGGCTTGTTTGGCGCCTTACCACGGACTAAAGTAAGGAGAAGTCAATTGTAAGGAACTCCGATGGCCGACAAGATTCTCGCGACGATCACCAGCAAGGGCCAGATCACCTTGCCTGCGCAACATCGCAAGGCGTGGGGGCTGAAGCCGGGCGACCAGATCGCCTTCGACCCGCCGACCGGAAAATCCGTTCGCATCGAACCGCGGCGGAAGCGAAGCATATTCGAACGGCTCGACGAGCTGAAGCTTCCCCCACTCGGGAGGCCGCTCGCTCAAGAGGACATCGAGAACGCGATTACCGAAGCCATGATCGAAAAGGAACGGCGATCCAAAGGGACGTGATGATCGGACTCGACACCAACGTCCTGCTTCGACTCGGCGACGACCGGGCGCCAGATCAGCGTGACCGCGCGCTCGCGCTGGTTGGCGCGCAGGGAGCGAACGGCTGCTTTGTGAACGCAATTGTTCTGTCTGAATTCGCTTGGACGCTGACGCGCGTCTACAAGCTGTCCCGCGCCGAAGTGGCGGCGCGCATAGCGCTTATTCTGGAGGCGCCGGAATTTGTGGTCGCAAGCGTCGCTGAGGCGTCACGCGCGGTTCAGAGATTCCGCCGCGGCCCCGCCGACTTTGCCGACTACTTTCTGGCGGAGATCAACGCCTCCGCCGGCTGCGCGACGACCGCGACCTTCGACAGGGACGCGCTCAAATCCGGCGACCCCTTTGTAGCCGTTCCAAGCGGCGCCTGACCGCGCTCGACAGAGGTTCACAAAATGCCCTCCAGCAACGCCCTCCCGCCGACCTCCCTCCCCCGCGCGCATTACGCCGAGATGTTCGGCCCCACGACCGGCGACCGGATTCGGCTGGCCGACACCGAGCTCGTGATCGAGGTCGAGAAGGACTTCACCACTTACGGCGAGGAGGTGAAGTTCGGCGGCGGCAAGGTGATCCGCGACGGCATGGGGCAGGCGCAGACGACGCGCGCCCGCGGCGCCGTCGACACCGTCATCACCAACGCCGTCATTCTCGACCACTGGGGCATCGTCAAAGCGGACGTCGGCTTGAAGGACGGGCTCATTGCGGCCATCGGCAAGGCCGGCAATCCCGACATCCAGCCGGGCGTGACGATCGTGGTCGGACCCGGCACGGAGGTCATCGCGGGCGAAGGCAAGATCCTCACCGCCGGCGGCTTCGACACCCACATTCATTTCATCTGCCCCCAGCAGATCGAGGAGGCGCTGATGTCCGGCGTGACCTCGCTGCTGGGCGGCGGCACGGGGCCGGCGACCGGCACCTTCGCCACCACCTGCACGCCCGGCCCCTGGCACATTCAGCGCATGATCGAGGCGGCCGACGCCTATCCGATGAACCTGGGCTTCGCCGGCAAGGGCAACGCGTCCA
>DATGHB010000369.1:0-2645 GCA_035308265.1 Roseiarcus sp. | reverse complement strand
GGCGCTGCCGGAGGCGAACGACTATGCGATCGAAGCGCTTCCGAGCGTCGTCACCCGCAAGGCCGCGATCCTGCGCATTCGCCGAAGCTGAGCGTGCCCCATGACCGAGACGCCGCTGATCGAGTCTCCTCCCCTCGTCCGCGAGAGAGCCGCCGTGGCGCGTCCGCGCGTTCTCGCCATGGCGAACCAGAAGGGCGGGGTCGGCAAGACAACCACCGCCATCAATCTCGGCACCGCGCTCGCCGCGATCGGCGAGCGGGTGCTGATCATCGACCTCGATCCCCAGGGCAACGCCTCGACCGGGGTCGGCGTCAGCCGGCACGCCCGCACAGCCTCGAGCTACGAGATGCTGGTCGGCGAAAAGCCGCTTCATGACGTCGTCGTTCCGACCTCCGTGCCGCGGCTTTCCATCGCGCCCTCGACCATGGACCTCATCGGCGTCGAGCTTGAAATCGCCGGCCACGCCGACCGCTCCTACAAGCTGCGCAACGCCCTTCGAGCTTATGCCTCAGCGAACGCCGGCGATCCCGAGCCCGTGACCTATGTACTGATCGATTGCCCGCCGTCGCTCAATCTCGTCACCCTCAACGCGCTCGCCGCCGCCGACGCGGTCGTCGTGCCGCTGCAATGCGAATTCTTCGCCCTCGAGGGCCTGTCGCAACTGCTCGCGACCGTCGAGCAGGTCCGGGCCACGCTGAACCCGGCGCTCATGATTCACGGCGTGGTCCTGACCATGTACGATCCCCGCAACAGCCTTGCGGGACAGGTGGTGGCGGACGTGCGCGCCTACATGGGCGACCAGGTCTACGAGACGGTCATTCCCCGCAACGTCCGCCTCTCTGAAGCGCCCTCGCATGGCAAGCCGGCGCTGCTCTACGACCTCAAATGCGCCGGCAGCCAGGCCTATCTCAAGCTCGCCTCCGAAGTCATCCGGCGCGAGGGGCGCTGGCGCGCCGCCTGATCGGAAGGTTCGAACGCGAAGGGAAGACCGATGGCCGAAGACGCAAGCCGCGCAATCGAAAGCCGGCCTCGCCTGGGGCGAGGGCTGGCGGCGCTGCTTGGCGGAGGGAACGCGCAGCCTGCCGAGCTACAGCGCGGCGCCCGCCAGACGCCGATCGCGTTCCTGCGCCCCAACCCGCGCAATCCGCGCAGGCAGTTCGACGACGCAGAGCTCGACGAGCTCGCCCAGTCGATCAAGGAGCGTGGAATCATCCAGCCCGTCGTGGTCCGCGCCGTCTCCGGCGTCGTCGACGCTTACGAGATCGTCGCCGGCGAGCGCCGCTGGCGCGCGGCGCAGCGGGCGGGGCTGCATGAGATCCCGACCCTCGTCGTCGAGGCCGGCGACCGCGAGGCGCTCGAAATCGCCATCGTCGAAAACGTGCAGCGCGCCGACTTGGGCGCGCTCGAGGAGGCGGCCGGCTACGCCCAGCTCGGCGAGACATACGGCTACTCGCACGGCGACATCGCCCGCGTGGTCGGCAAGAGCCGAAGCCACGTCGCCAACACGCTTCGGCTGATGGGCCTGCCCGAGCACACCCGTACCCTGCTCGCCAGCGGCAAGATTTCCGCCGGCCACGCACGCGCCCTGCTCGCCGTTTCCGACCCCGACGCGCTCGCCGACCGCATCGTCGCCGACGGCCTGACCGTCCGTGACATCGAGCGCCTCAGCGAGAATTCCGGCAAAACCGCGCGGCGGCGAAAAGGAGCCGAGCCCGTCGACCCCGACACGCGCGCGCTTGAGGACAAGCTCGGGCTTTCGCTCGGGACCAAGGTGACGATCCGGCATGAGGGGGAGAGCGGCGAAATTCGCATCGCATTCAAGAATCTCGACCAGTTCGACGCCTTCTGCCGGCGGCTGCTCGAGCCGGCGGGGCGGTAGGGTCGCTCTGAACCGCTGGGCCGGAAATGGCGCTGCAACCCATTGCAATCGCTCAAAATGGACCCGAAAACGGCCTGCGCCGCCGACTGGCGGCGCCCAATGCGGATGCCACTTCTCACCGCCGCCCGCCCCCATGCGAGGCCAGCGCCCATAGGGCCCGCGTCGCCAGGGGCTCGGCCAGCCGCGATTCAGTGCGGACGCGGGCGCTCGCCAGCCGAAGCGTGGGCAGCCGTCCAGCGATCGATTGCGTGGTCCAGCGCTCAACCTGTTTCGCCAGCGCCCGGCGCGCCGTTGGCGGCAATCTCACGAACAGGGCCTGGCATGCGGCCTCGAACGGCCGGCCCTGATCCATCTCGAGCCTGAGCCGGTGCAGCAGAGTCATGCGCGCCACTAGTCGGATCATCAGATAATCGGCTTCGCCCCCGTCGTGAAAGAAGCGGATCAGCGACGCCTCGACCGCTGGGAGATCGCCGAGCAGAGCCTGGTCGACGACCTCATCGAGATTGGACGGCGCGGCGTCGGAGACGATCGCCTCCACGTCCTCCGCTGTGATTTGCGATTGGCCCCGGGCATAGAGCATGAGTTTGGCGATCTCGCCGCGCGTCGTCCGGCGGTCGGCGCCGATGAGGTCGACAAGCGCGGCGCGGGCGTCCGGCGCGATGGCGAGTCCGGCGGCGCGCGCTTCCGCTTCGATCAGCGCTTCCAGCGTGCTCGAGTCGTCGGAATAGCATTCGATCGCCGCGCGCGCGGCCGAGCTTTCGAACGC
>DATGHB010000368.1:0-2692 GCA_035308265.1 Roseiarcus sp. | reverse complement strand
AATCGGCGATGGTCCTGAAGTCAGGCTTCAGCGTCCGCAAAAGCCAGATCACCTCGATGTTGCGGTGGCACTCGGCCTCCAGCCGGCGGCTCGACCGAACACGGTTGAGATAGCCGTAGATGTAAAGCTTAAGCAGATCGCCCGGCGCGTAGCCCGGCCGGCCCGTCCCCTTCGGTTGGACCCGCCCGAAGCCTGCCTCGGTGAGATCGAGCCCATCGACGAAGGCGTCGATGAAGCGGACGGGGTTGTCAGGGCCGACGTAGTCGTCCACCGCTTCGGGCAGAAGCAGGAGTTGCTCGCGTTCGAAGCCGGAAATGTGCGCCATGTGCGAATTCCGATTCAATCCGGCCACTGATTCCGATTTGATGTCGGCCGCCATTCCGATTTGAAGCCGGCCACCGTTCCGAACTGAAGCCGGCCACCTGAGCTGGTAACGGCGCGCAGCGTCCGCTCCCGCGAATCGCCAACGTAAGGCCATGCCCGCCCGTCGATGATCGACGAGGAGACGGGGATGCCGGCGAAGCGGGAACTGAGCATGCGACAATTGCGAACATTGCTGCGGCTGCGCCATGACGGGGTGAGCGCGCGGGAGATCGGGCGGCGTCTGGGCGTGGCGCGCTCGACGATCCAAGACAACCTGAAACGGGCGGCGGCGACCGGCTTGGCGTGGCCGCTGGGGGACGACGTCACGGACGCGGTCTTGGAGCAGCGGTTCTACGGGCGGGCGGGTGTTGCGACCGGCCAACGGCGACGGATCGAGCCCGACTGGGCGGCGCTGGCGCGCGAACTGAAGCGGCCCGGGGTCACGATGACGATCCTGTGGGAGGAATACCGGGAGATCAACCGGGACGGCTACGGCTACAGCCGGTTCTGCGATCTGCTGCGCGGCTTCGAACGACGGCTGACGCCGGTGATGCGCCAGCATCACGTCGCCGGCGAGAAGGCGTTCGTCGACTATTCCGGCAAGCGGATCGCCATCATCGATCCGATGACGGGCGAAATCCACGAGGCGGAGATTTTCGTCGGCGTGCTCGGCGCGTCGAACCTCACCTACGCCGAGGCGACCTGGACGCAGGCGTTGCCGGATTGGACAGGCGCGCATGTCAGGATGTTCCGTTTCTTCGGCGGCGCGCCGAAGCTGCTGGTTCCCGACAATCTCAAGAGCGGCGTCGCCAAGGCGTCGTTCTACGATCCCGAGATCAACCGAACCTACGGCGCTATGGTCGCCCATTATGGCGTCGGCGTGCTGCCGGCGCGGCCCTATAAGCCGCGTGACAAAGCGAAGGTCGAGGCCGGCGTCCGGTTCGCTCAAACCTACATTCTCGGACGATTGCGCGCGCTAACCTTTTTCTCGCTCGCAGAATGCAACGAGGCCGTCAAACTCGTCATGCAGCGCATGAACGAGCGCCCGATGCGCCATCTCGGCTTAAGCCGGCGCGAGCTGTTCGAGAAAATCGAGCGCGACGCCCTGACCCCGCTGCCCGTGGAGGATTGGGAGTTCGCGGAATGGCGGCGGGCGCGGGTCAACCTCGATTATCACGTCGAGGTCCACGACTTCCTCTACTCGGTCCCGCATGGGCTCATTCGCGCCGAGGTCGAAGTGCGCGTCACCGCGCGCACGGTCGAGATATTCCATCGTGGCCAGCGGGTCGCGGTTCATGAGCGGCGTTACATGGGCCGCAAGCACGGCACGACGCCTGACCACATGCCGAGTTCGCACCGGCGCTACGCCGAATGGACGCCGGAGCGGTTCCGCCGCTGGGCCAGGAAAATCGGGCCGAACACGGAAAGCTTGATCGCCGCCGTGCTCGCTAGCCGGCCGCATCCTGAACAGGGTTTTCGAACCTGTCTGGGGATTCTGCGCTCGTATCGCGGGCTCGACGCCGGCCGCGTTGAGGCTGTCTCCGCCCGAGCCGTCGAACTGGGCGTGCTCAATTGCAAGGGCGTCGCCGCGCTGCTCGCGCGCAAGACCGACGCCGCCAACAGCAACTCAGCCGCCCCACTCATCGAGCACGCCAATCTGCGCGGCCCCGGCTACTACCATTGAGGATACGCCCCATGCTGTCTCACCCCACGCTCGACCAACTGAACGCGCTCGGTCTCTACGGCCTGGCCAAAGGCTTCAAAGAACTGGAGCACAAGCCCGAGGCGCGCGGCCTCGATCACGCCGAATGGCTCGCCCTGTTGCTCGAATACGAGACGACGCTGCGTCGGCAGAAGCAGTTTGAAACACGGGCGCGGGTCGCGAGATTGCGCCATGCCGCCAGTGTCGAGGATATCGATTATCAGAGTTCGCGCGGGCTCGACCGCACGCTGCTCCTCAAGCTCGCCGCCTGCGATTGGATCGCCGAGCGCCGCAATCTCCTGATCACCGGGGCGGCCGGCCTGGGCAAGAGTTGGCTCGCCTGTGCGCTCGGCCACAAGGCCTGCCGGGAGAACCTCTCTGTTCTCTACACCCGCGTTCCCCGCCTCTTCGCCGATCTCGCCATCGCGCACGGCGATCCGCGCTACGCCAGGCTGTTGCGATCTCTCGCCCGCGTAAAGCTGCTCATCCTGGATGATTGGGGACCGGAGGCGCTCAGCGCCGGCCAAGCGCGCGATCTCCTGGAAATCGTCGAGGACCGCTACGACAAAGGCTCGCTCATCATCACCAGCCAGGTTCCCGTCGCCCGCTGGCACGATCTGATCGGCG
>DATGHB010000367.1:0-7351 GCA_035308265.1 Roseiarcus sp. | reverse complement strand
CCGTTGCAGATCGTCGGCGTGTCCCAGGCTTTCAGGGCTTCGAGATCGTCGGCGGTGAAGGGATATTCGGTCACTTGCTTTTCCTTGAGGACGTTGGAAAGTCAGGCCTCGACGCGGATCTTGCGCTGCTCGATCCGCTCGGTCATCAGCCTGCGCCGCCCGTCGACCCAGGCGGCGATGAAGATGATCAGGCTGTTGACGAGCGGATAAAGGTAGGGATCGGCGTTGAGCATCACGAGGCCGTTCGCCGTCGTCTGCACCAGCACCGCGCCGAAGATGCTGCCGAAAACGCCGCCGCGGCCGCCGAACAGGCTGGTGCCGCCGAGCACCGCCGCGGCGATGACCGGGAATTCCTCCTGATAGCCGAAGGTCGCCGCCGCCGCCCCCACCTGCGAGACGGAGATCAAGGCGCCGATCGCAGCGCACGCCCCGCAGATGCAGAAGACCGAGAAGACGATCGGCTGCACCCTGATCCCGGCCTTCGCCGCCGAATCGGGGTCGGCGCCGACCGCGTAGATCTGGCGGCCATAAGGCGTCTGGGTCAGCGTGACCCACGCGGCGCAGGCGACGGCCGCCGCGATCCAGATCGCCCATGGGATTGCGAGGAATGACGACCGTCCGAGCGTCTGCACCGTGTCGCTCTGGAAGACCATCTTGGTCTCGGAGAGGTAGAGCGCAAAGCCGCGCCCGATAAAGAGCGTAGCCAGCGTCACGATGAAGGAGGCGATGCGGAGCCCGGTGACGAAGCAGGCGTTGACCGCGCCGAACGCCGCGCCGATCAGCACGATCGCCGGGATCGACAGAGCAAGCGGGAGGCCCGACAGGTAGAGGCCCATCGCCACCGCGACAAGATACATGACCGACCCCACCGAGAGGTCTACGCCGCGCACCAGGAGCACGAAGGTCATGCCGATCGCCATCACCGCGACATGGGTCGACTGGGCCAGGATGTTGCGGAAATTGGCGAGCGACAGGAAGCGGTCCGAGAGCGTGCCGAAAACAATGCACAGCGCAACGAACAGCATGAGCGGCGCGAACCTGAGCGCGATCAGGGCGACAGCGCGGGAATTCAGTCCGTTCACGAGCGACGTCCTCACTGCCACAGCGCCGCGCTCATCAGCGTTTCGCGGTCGAAACTCGCGCGTTCGAAGAAGCCGCGAATCTCCCCGCGCCCCATGACCATGATGCGATCGGCCATGCCGATCAGCTCCTCGATCTCGGAGGATATGAACAGGATCGCGGCGCCTCCGGCGACCATCGTGTTGATGATCTTGTAGACCTCGTATTTGGCGCCGACGTCGATGCCGCGGGTCGGCTCGTCAAGAATGAAGATCGAAGGCGCGCGCAAAAGCCACTTCGCGATCACGACCTTCTGCTGATTCCCGCCGGAGAGAGTGCGCGCCGCGGCTGTGTCGATCGCCCTGGCGTTGACCCGCACGCGCTCCGCCATGTCTCGCGCCGCCTCTTCGAGGCCGGTGGGGTCGAGCCATCCGATAAAGCCCCTCGACCGTTCGACGAGCGAGGGCAGAACGATGTTGTCGGCGATCGAGGCCTCCATCATCAGACCTTCGCCACGCCGGTCCTCGGTCAGGAAAGCAAGTCCCCTGTCCATGGCGAGGCGAGGCTTGAGCGGCGGCAGCCTCTCGCCGGCGACCCGGACCTCACCCTCCGAATAAGGATCGAGGCCAAACAGGATTCGCGCCAGTTCCGAGCGGCCGGAGCCCATGAGCCCGGACACCCCGAGCACCTCGCCGCGCCTGAGCTCGAACGACACGTCCTTCACCACGCCCGGCTGCGACAGCCCCCGCACGCTGAGCGCCGCGCCGCCCGGACCTTGGCTTGGCTCGCGCTCGGGGAACAGCCGGTCGATGCTGCGTCCGACCATCAGCGTCACCAGCCGCTCGACGGTGAAGTCCTCGCGCCGGCCCGCGCCGACCACCTCTCCGTCGCGCAGCACCGCGATGTCGTCGGAGAGGCGCATCACGTCTTGAAGGATGTGGCTAATATAGATGACCGAGATGCCCTGCGCGCGCAGGCGCCCGATGATCTCGAACAGCCGCTCCGTCTCGCGGGCGGTGAGCGAGGTCGTCGGCTCGTCGAAGATGATCAGCCGCGCCTGCCGGGTCAGCGCCTTGGCGATTTCGATCAGCTGGCGCTCGCCCTGCGGCAGGCGCATCACCGGCGTCGTCGGAGACACTTTGAGGTCGACCAGCTCGAGGGCCTTGCTCGCCTGGTCCCTGAGCCTGCGCCGGTCGATGAAGGGAATCCCGGCGCCCCTCTTCGGGAAATGGTCGAGAAAAATGTTCTCCTCGACGCTGAGGTTCGGGAAAAGGCTCAGCTCCTGATGGATGAAGGCGATGCCGAGCGCGAGCGCGTCGCGCGAGCTCGCCGGCTGAACCTCCTCTCCCGCAAGCTCCACCCGGCCGCTGTCTTTTGTCAGGACGCCGCCCAGAATATTCATCGTCGTCGACTTTCCCGAGCCGTTCTCGCCGACCAGTCCGAGAACGGTCCCGCGGCGCAGCTCGAGCCCGACGTCGCGCAGCACCTGGACGCCGAAGAAGCTCTTGTTGAGGCCGGCGACCTTGAGCAAGAGATCGGACATCGCCTAGCCCCGCGCCAACAGGTGGTGGCGGATCGCATCGACCACGGCGGCGAGGAGGATGACCCCGCCCTTGATCGCATAGACGGAGCTGAGCGAGAGGCCGAGGAGCTGCAGGCCGTTGTCGACGGCGCTCAGAAACAGAACGCCGATGAGAACCCCGATGACCGAGCCTTTGCCGCCGAACAGGCTCACTCCTCCGATCACCGCCGCGCCGATCACGTCGAGCAGGATGCGCTGGCCGAGGATCGGCGTGCCGGCCTCGAGGCGCGCGGTATAGATGACGGCGGCAAACGCCGCGAACAGGCCGGAGAGCGCAAAGCAGCCGATGACCACCCGCTTCACCGGCACGCCGGAGATCGCGGCCGCACTGGGGTTGAGGCCGACCGCCCGGACCCAGCGGCCGAAGACGGTCCGGGTCAGCATGAGATGCACAATGATCGCAAGCCCAACCGTGATCAGCGCCGCATAGGGAATGCCGGCGATCCCGCCGTAGCCGATCGCGAGGAACGAGGAAGGAAGCGCGCCGATGCTCGATCCCGAGTTCGTGTGCGCGGCGGTGTACCAGATCGCCGCGCCGCTGAAGAACATCATCGTCACCAGCGTGACGAGGAAGGATGGAATGTCGAAGACGATAGTGCAGACGCCGTTCAGGACGCCGATCAGGAGGCCGATGGCGACGATCGCCAGCACTGCGGCGACGGGCGCCAAGGCGTGTCCCGCAAGATAACCGCCCTGGCTGGTCATGATTGACGCGCCGACCACGCAGCTCATCGCCATGATCGAAGTCGCCGAGAGGTCGATCTGCGCGACCAGCAGGACCATCATCAGGCCCATCGCCGCCACGAACAGCGGCAGGACCTGCAGGAAGATGTCGTTGAGATTGGTCGGACTGATGATCTCAGGAACGGCGAACCACAGCGCCGCGACATAAAGAACGGTCAGCGCGAGAACGAGATAGTCGGAGAAGAGGACCAGGCGAACAAGTCTCATCGGGCGGGACAACGCTCCGCCCGATGAAGCCGGCAATACGCCGCCCATTTCCGCCATGCCTCGAGCCCCGCTCTCGCCGCCCTCGGCGGGAAGCGCTATTTGTTCTTCTCCTTCCACACGTGATAGCCCCACATGTCGTCCCGCTTCGACTCCAGCGTCGCCTGGCTGATGGCGAATCCCGGGTCGATCAGCATCTTGTCGGGCTGCTTGCCGGCCCAGATGTCCTTGAACGCTCCATAGGCCAGGTCGACCTCATAGAAGAGGTTCTGCACCCCGTTGACGTCCATGTATTTCGTGCTGAGCAGCCGATAGCCGTTCTGATCGCCGTCGAAGCCGGCGAACATGACGTGCCCGTCCTCTCCGGTCTTGTGCCATTTGCCCGCGGTCTTGAGCACCTGCTCGATGATCGTGTCCTCGGAATCGGAGGGCGAGATCAGCATGTTGATGTCCGGATTGGCCTGGATCGCGTTGGTCAGCCCGGCGAAGGTCTTGTCGGCGTTCCACTCGGTCGCGACCCGCGACACGACCTCGACCAGGTCCTTGTTCTTGTCGAGAATGTCGAGGGCGCCGTCGCGGCGCTGGACCGCGTTGTTGTCGCCGAGATCGCCCATGAGCAGGCAGGCCTTGTACTTGCCGCCCTGCTTGCGCGCGAGATCGACCAGGATGGTCACCGTGGTCTGCATGATCTTCCGGTTGTCGGCCTGGATCGCGACATATTTGTTGTCGTTCGGCGCCGGCGGCCGGTTGAAGAAGATGATCGGGATATTCGCTGCGTTGGCGGTGCGGATCGCGGGAATGGCCGCGTTGTTGTCGGTCGGGATAAAGATGATCCCATCGACCTTGCGTTCGACCATCGCCTTGACCTGATCGTTCTGCTTGTTCTGGTCGCGATTGGAGATCGTCTCCAGCGTCGTCCAGCCGTTCTCCTTCGCCTTGGCCTTGAGAATCGTGTTGCCGGTGATCCAGAAGTCGGAATCGAAGGCGTCGAACATGAGCGCAATCGTCTTGCCGCCCTCGGCGGCGCGGGCGGCCCCTGGCATTGTCCCCGCTGCGGCCGCCGCTAGCACGCTGGCTGAAAACTCACGCCTGGTGATTGTCATGAAGGATCCTCCCAAAGTCGCCGGGGCGCCTTGGCCCCCCTGTTCCCGCGCCGCCCGGTGCGGGTCGTTGACCATAGCAGCGGAGGAGGTTGTCCGACAAGTTTCCGCAAGGGCGCCTCCGGATCGGCGGAAATCGGGGGAGGCGCGTCGAAACTCCGGGGCTCCCTTGCCAAATCGGGCCGCCGTCCTCATCCTGCGAAGAAGCTGAGGCCGCTTAGTCCAATGTCGATCTTGACGGCGATTGCGCGGCGGGAGTTTTAACCAGGGCATCCGGTCGGAAGATCGCACGAGGAGGCTGGCCGCAATTGAAAAGCAGGGCGTCGGAGGAATTGCTTGCGACGCTCGTGCGTTCGCCCCAATCGCCCTCCCGGGTCGCCGCCGCCATCAGGGCCGAGATCGCCGAAGGGCGGCTCCAGGAGGGCGACCGTCTGCCGACCGAAATGGTGCTGGCGGCGCGTTTCGGCGTGAGCCGCAGCGTCGTGCGCGAAGCGATCGCGGGCCTGCGCTCCAACGGCTTCGTCCGGTCGCGACAGGGGCTGGGCGCCTTTGTCGTGAGCCCGCGGGAAAGCGCCACACTCCGGATCGACGCCGATCTCACGAGCGATCTTACGGTCTTCCGCAACGTATTCGAGCTCAGGGCCATCCTCGAGATCAAGGCGGCCGCGCTCGCGGCCGTCAGGGCGGATGAAAACCATCGGGCGAGAATCTCCGAGGCGCTCGAGCGGATGAGGAAGGCCTCGAACTGGATGGACGACGGAGTCGCCGCCGACCTCGACTTCCATCGATCGGTGGCCGCCGCGAGCGGCAATCCCTACATCGCCACGGTGGTCGGCTTTCTCGCCGGGCAGATGCGGCAGAGCATCATGTTCATGCGCCAGAATCAGAACCGCTTCGCCGAGCGCCTGTCGGCGATGAACATCGCCGAGCACTCGGCGATCCACAAGGCTCTGATGAAGCGGGACGCGCGTGGCTCAGCCCTCGCGATGCGCGCTCACCTCACCGCCGCGGCGAAACGGCTCGGCTACGGCCTGTCGCCGGCGGCGATCGAAATCGACCTGTTGGGTTGAATCCTCGATGTCATCCCCGCGAATGCGGGGATCCAGAGCCTTGGGGAAAGCCTGTCTGGATGCCCGTTTTCGCGGGCATGACGGGGCGACGGCGCCGGTCGGCCCCGCGTTGCTCAGCCGAAGATCAGCTTGTTGTCGGTGGTGTCGATGGTGAACCGGCCAACCCGGTTGAGCACCGAGAACGGCAGCAGCGTCATCGCATTGTCCGGCCCGACGCCCGCGATGACATTGTCGAGGACATGGGAGCCGATTCTGACCTCGTGGATGATGACCTGGCGCGCATTGGCGGTGCGCCCGTCAGCCATCGTGTAAGTCGCGTCCGGGCCGGCGTCGGCCTCGCCGCTCGAAAGCAGCTTCTCGGCCGTGCTTTGGGTGATGAGCATGGTCGTCGCGCCGGTGTCGATCTGCATCAACACCGGCTGGTCGCCGAGCGTGACTTGCGCAAACACGGCCTTGCCCAGGTTGACGATCCCGACGCTGTCTTCGCCAGCCCGCGAAGGCGCTGTGGCGGCTGTCGCGGGGGTGACCGGCGCAGAAATCGGCGTCGTGACAGGCGCGGCGGCCCGCGGCGTCGGCGCGCTGACGCTTGGCTCTGCGACCGTCGCGGGAGGCGCGTCGAACCGGCACAGCGCCACGCTGTGCATGATGAGCTGGCCGTTCTGATAGAGCCATTCGTTGTAGGTCGGCTGGCCGGTCGCGGTGAGCTTCATCGCTTCGCCGACCATGACCATGCTCGGGTTGCGCATCAGCGTCCCGCGCCACTGCAACGCATTTCGGCTGGTATAGTCGGTGATGGCGTATTGCAGCGAGCGGTCGATGACCATGCCGTTGACCAGCGTGTGCCTGATCGTCCAGGTTCCGTTGCGGTCGTGGGCGACATAGGTCGAGACCACGCCGTTGCGGCCCGGATCGCCGACATCGACCCGCGCGGGGCCGCAGATCGCCGCCGCGTTGGCGCCGGCGCCGAGGCTGAAAACGGCGAGGAAGACGGTAAGCGACGCGCCCATATGACCGCGGATGCGGGCGGGGTGCAGACCGAGCAATGCTTTCATCGCCGAACGACCTTGCCTCACACGGGCAGCCGAGAATGAGAGCCCTCGACGCCCGCGGCGGGAGACGCCGCAATTATCCATATTGAATCGGTTTTAACCCTTCGTCAATCCCCTTCCGCAAGTCGGGTTAACGCGGGATGGCGCCTGCAGAGGCTCGCGGCCGATCTCTCATATCTAATGCTTGGACCGTCTATGCCGAAGCAGATTGGCTGCATGAATTCCTTTGTCTTTCAAGAATGACACAATTTCCAAAGATCGGCTTCTCGTGGTTCACGCTCGTTCAAAGGGCCGATGTTGAAGGGCGGCAGCGTGGTGGATTCGGGCCGTCTGATACGGGATTCGGTTGATGAGATCGGTCCGCGTTCCCGGCGAAAGCGCCCGATAAGGGTCGGGGCGCCCGCCAAGAAAAAATCGACAATTTCTTGACAAACCGGACAGGTGTTTGGTATTATAATTTTCCAGAAATCAGATCGGAGGGACCCAGCTTGGCCGGTCCACGGGCCCCATCCCGACGAGCCTCGCAAAAGCGGGTGTCTCGAA
>DATGHB010000366.1:0-2704 GCA_035308265.1 Roseiarcus sp. | reverse complement strand
TTCCACTTCCGGTCTAATTGCTGGCAGGTCGGCTCGCTCGCCGCGAGCACAATTATCGGAGTATTGATGTGGGATGGATCGAACGGCTCATGCTGACGTTATCGAACGGCTCATGCTGATGTTATCGAACGGCTCATGCTGATGTTGAAGCATGCTGCTGCCGGAAAACCTTCCCTCGTGGCCGCGCATGAAGGGCGTTTTGGTGGATCGTTCCCATCGACCGGTCGGCTCGCTCGCCGGCCGGGGCTCACCGCCCCGGGTAGCGCTCGCTCAATACCTCGAACAGAGCCCGCGCCGCCTGGATCTCGCCGCCCATCGGGCCTTGGGCGCGCGGCTTCGGATTCCACGCGTAGACGTCGAAATGGGCGTGAGATTTGGCCTTCTCTACGAAGCGCCTGAGGAACAAAGCCGCAGTGATCGAGCCGGCCATGCCGGCGCCCGTGCCCGAATTCGAGATGTCGCCGACTGTTCCCTCGATCATCGCGTCGTAAGGGCGCCAAAGCGGCATGCGCCACACCGGATCGCGGACCCGCGCGGCGTGGCCGGCGATTTCAGCCGCGAGGGCGTCGTCGTCGGTGTAGAAGGGGACCAGGTCGGGGCCGAGCGCGACCCGCGCCGCGCCGGTCAGCGTGGCGAAGTCGAGCATCAGCTCCGGCGCGTCCTCGTCGGCGAGCGCGAGCGCGTCGGCGAGGATGAGCCTCCCTTCCGCGTCGGTGTTGCCGACCTCGACGGTCAGCCCCTTGCGGCTGTTGAGCACGTCGCCCGGCCGCATCGCCGGGGCCGAGATTGCATTCTCGACGATCGGGATCACGGTCCTCAGGCGCAGATCGAGCCCCGCCTCCATGACGAGGCGGGCGAGGGTCAGCGCCGTCGCCGCCCCGCCCATGTCCTTTTTCATCAGCTCCATGCCCGAGGCGGGCTTGATGTCGAGGCCGCCGGTGTCGAAGGTGACGCCTTTGCCAATGAGCGCCACTTTCGGCGCGTCCTCGCGTCCCCAGGAAAAGTCGACGATCCGCGGCTCCTCGGCCCCCGCGCGCCCGACCGCGTGGATGAGGGGAAAATTGGCGCTGACCAGCTCGTCGCCGCGCACCATCGTGACGCTAGCGTCGAAATGCTCGGCAAGTTTGACAGCCTCTTGCTCGAGCGCGTGGGGACCGAGCGCGTTGGCGGGCGTGTTGACGAGGTCGCGCCCGTAGGCGACGGCCTCGGCGATCCGCTGAATCCCGATCGCGTCGACGCCGTCGGGCGCGACGAGGCGCGGCTTGGGCGCCTTGTCGGCCTTGAAGCGGTCATAGCGGTAGAGTGCAAGCAAGAAGCCGAGCGTGGCGAGATCGGGGTCGAGGGGCAGGTTGGCGAACCGGTAGACGCCCCCGGGCAGCGATGTTGCGAGCTTGCCGGGCGCGAACGGATCGCGCGCCGGCGCCTTCGCTTCGTCCACCCCGAACAGGACGCCGTGAAGCGCTCCAGCCTCGCCGGGAAGAAGCTGCATGCGTCCGGCCTTCGGCTCGAACCCGCAAGTTTCGGCGAAGGCAGCGGCAGCCGCGCCGATCGTCGACTTGACCTGGGGCCAGTTGTCCCCGCTCACCAGCCATATCGGCGTCGCGTCGGGCGTTGGCGTAGCGAATACGGGCAAGGGGCCTCCATCGGAGATGACAATGAGGGAGGCGGCTTAGCTTGATTTTAAGGCTCGGACTAGGCTCAGGCCCGCCGGTCTCGCCCGCGTCCCCGGGGGTCGCTTCCTTGCGGCCTTCTTCACCGCCTGCCGCAGCGCGTCGCTGATCCGGGGATCGCCATCCTGGTCCGGCCGCCCGAGCGCCGCCGCCGCTCTCCTCTAGACTAGCGGCGGCGGCTAGCCATGAGCGCGCCGCAGGCCCCCAGCTCACTCGGGTAGCCGCTCATGGATGGGAACAGCGGCCGCCGTCGGGGGAACAAACGGCGGCCGCCGGCACGAAGCGATACACGGGCTAAGCCCGCGTCCGCTTCGAACTGGAGGCGGCCATCTAGCCGATCAGGCAAACCGAGCCTTGTTTTCGGCGGCCTTTTCTCTGCTTTTCGCGCGCCAACCGGCGATCACGCGTGCGATGAAGGCCGTCGAACGGAACACGGTGCGTCCGGCTCCCGTTGAGACCAAGACCGGCGCAATCCTGAGACCCCCGTCTTCAGGGCGCTCGTCAGTCCCGCGTCGGCCCCCTCCGGCGCGGCTTTTACGCTTCTGGGCAGCGAACCTGCTCAGAGGAATCTCGGCCGCGTAAAGCAAACTTTTGGCGCGGGAGAGCAAGGATTCTCGCCGGCGGTCTTCTATCGACGGCGGTCCGCCGCGCTCCGTCGCGGCGGGCAACGCCGCGGGAGACGGCGTTTGGGCCCCGTCTGCTGTCTCCGCGGCGGGGCCCTTTCCATTCTCGGCGCCAAGGGGCGCCCCGGATGGAACATCAATCGTGTTGGCCGCGTCTATGGCTAACTCGTCACTGCTCGCTGCACCGGCGCCCGAATCGGACGACGACGTCAGCGCGCGCCTTGGCTGGCGCCTGCTCGCCCATCCCGCCGGGAGCGCCCGCCGCCGCTTCTCCAAGGCCGAGCCGCGGCGATAAGCAGGGTCCACCGCGAGACCGTTCGCCATCGCGCCGCCCCATGAGGGGTCGCGCCAGGGTCTTCGCGCGCGCCTTCGCTGGGAACAAAATCCCTGGCCGAGGGTTTCACAGGTTTG
>DATGHB010000365.1:0-2448 GCA_035308265.1 Roseiarcus sp. | reverse complement strand
GTGCGCCAAGGCCACGCCAGCGCCGTGCTCGCCGCCTCGATCTTCCATTTCGGCGAATTCACCATTCGCGAGGCCAAGGCGCGGATGGCGGAGGCGGGAATCCCGGTCAGGCTGGATTGACGGGCGCGCTCTCGCGGCGCCATTCCGCGTCCGAACCGAGCGTTCGCCGCCGCCTTCGCGATCGTCAGCGGCTTGTTATGACAGAGGGCGAGCCAAGCCTCCCATTGCACGCTACGCGATCCGTGAGCCTTATCACACGCCGCTTCAGCGCTCGCGGCGGCGACTGGCCCGGCGGCCGCGATGACTACTCGCGCGAAGGGTCGAGTCGACAATTTCTTGCAAAAATCAGAAGCCGTGTTACTCTTGTCCAATCATCGGGCGAACCATCGTCGGCCGGACGCTCATGCGAGGAGAAAGAAGGATGGGACGGTCGAGACGTTTCGCATGCAACCTGAGACGGCAGCTCGGAATATTTTTTTATTTGAGTCGCTTGTAACCCATGAAAAAGTCTCGATTCCAGGAAATAACCGCTAGTAAACGCCAGCCATTTTATTAGCGTTTGGGCGCGTTTAACTGGCCTTTACGCGCTTCAATTGAAGAGGCGAGACAACCTTACGTTGCAAACCGACCATCGAGGATGGCGGCCTGTCCGGCGGCGAAGGCGCTCTCGCCGGGCGCGAGGGGAGAAGCGCCGCGGGCGGCTGGCGCACCCGTGAGCCGCGCTCTAAGGTCCGGCGGCTTCATGGAGAGCCTGATGCCCGCCGCGCGCGATGAGACGCATTTCGGCCGACGCACCGTCCGCCTCGACGAAAAGCAGGGCCTGGTGGACGCCGTGTTCCACAGCGTCGCCCGCCGGTATGACTTGATGAACGACCTCATGTCGTTCGGGCTGCACCGGGCGTGGAAGGACGCGCTGGTGGCCAAGGTCCGTCCGCCGCTCAAAAGCCCCTTCGCCCTGATCGACGTCGCCGGCGGCACCGGCGATGTCGCCATTCGGGTCGCCCGGGCGGGCGGGCCGCTGACGACGGTGACCCTGGTCGACGTCAATGGCGAGATGCTGCGGGTGGCGGAGGAGCGGGCGGCGCGGCGGTCGCTCCTGGGCCAGCTCGCCTTCGTCGAAGGCAATGCGGAAGCGCTGCCGTTCATGGGTTCGCGCTTCGACGCCTATACGATCGCCTTCGGCATGCGCAACGTGCCGCGCATCGAGGAGGCGCTCAAGGAGGCCTATCGTGTGCTCAAGCGCGGCGGGCGCTTCCTGTGCCTCGAGTTCTCGCGCGTCGATGTCCCGGTGCTCGAACGCGTCTACGACGCTTATTCCTTCGCCGCCATCCCGGCCCTCGGCAAGGCGGTGACCGGCGACGGCGGCGCTTACCGCTATCTCGTCGAATCGATCCGCAAGTTTCCCCCTCCCGAGCGATTCGCCGACATGATCGGAGAAGCGGGCTTCGCCAGGGTGGACTTCACCCGCCTGAGCGGGGGAATCGTGGCCATCCATTCGGGCTGGAAACTCTGATTCATGGGCGTCCTGTCGTCGCTCGGCCATGGGATCCGGCTGGCGCACGCCGCTTACGTGTTCGCGCGCGAGGGGGCCTTCCTCGGCGTCGATCCGGCCCTTTTGCCCCCGGTGCTGAGGCTGCCGCTGGCGTTCGCCAACCTGATCGCCAAGCGCGACGGCGATGGCCTCGCTGGCCTTTCCCGCGCAATCGACCGGCTTGGCCCCTCCTACATCAAGCTGGGGCAATTCCTGTCGACGCGCCCGGACATCGTCGGGGGCAAGGTCGCCATCGAGCTCGAGCGGCTGCAGGACCGCGTGGCGCCAATGAGCCGGGAGACGGCGGTCGCCATCATCGAGGCCTCGTTCGGGGCGAAGATCGACTCGGTGTTCGAAAGCTTCGGCGAGCCGGTCGCCGCGGCGTCGATCGCCCAGGTCCATCGGGGGGAAGTTAAGACCGACGAGGGCCTCAAGCCGGTCGCGGTGAAGGTCTTGCGCGCGGGCGTGGAGCGCCGGTTCGCGCGCGACCTCGCCGACATGTTCTTCGCCGCGCGGTTCGCCGAGAGCCTGGCGCCGGAATTCCACCGCCTGCGCCTCGTCCAGGTTGTCGAGACGCTCGCCCGCTCGGTGCGCATGGAGATGGATTTCCGGCTCGAGGCGGCTGCGGCCTCGGAATTCGTGGAAAATTCCAGGGACGACCCGGATGTCCGCGCGCCCGCGGTCGACTGGAATCGCACGACCCGCGAAGTGATGACCATGGAGTGGATCGATGGCGTCCCGCTGACCGATCCCGACCGTCTGAGCGAGCTCGGATTTGACCCCAAAGCGCTGGCGCGCACGCTCATTCAGACCTTCCTGCGGACCGCGCTGCGCGACGGATTTTTTCACGCCGACATGCATCAGGGGAATTTCTTCGTCGACGGCGATGGCCGCATTGTCGCGGTCGATTTCGGCAT
>DATGHB010000364.1:0-4435 GCA_035308265.1 Roseiarcus sp. | reverse complement strand
CTCTTCAGTGTAGACGCCAAACTCGCGGCGGCGAGTCCGGACTGGCCAGTCGACGCGATAGTAGTCGCGACGCGTCAGGACCTCAGCGACATTGGGCGTCTCGTTTGACTGATACCACGCCGGCAGCCGCTCGCAGTACGCCAGGATTGTGCCCGGCGGCAGATCCGGATGCACCGGCATCGGGATCTCGACGCCAGTGAAGGGATTGTAGTACCAGCGCACGACGCCGGAGGCGGTGAACTCGTAAGGCGCCGACTGAGAGCTGTCGACATTATAGCGAACGAGCGGCCCAGACGCGTTCGTCAAGCATTTCGCCGTGATGTTCTTCTGCTCCTGCGCGTTGACATAGATCACCGTCGGCGACAGCCGATAGCTGTTCCACATCTGCATCAACATATTGTCGATTTCGACGATCGAGCCCCGGCCCGAGGGGGTCAGGAACGTGCCTGTCCCCGCCGGACCCGATGCAAGCGCCTGCACGAACGAGCTCGTCGCCGGGTTGAAGCCGTCCGTAAGCAATCCGTCGAACGCCAGCCCCGGATTGCGAGAATTGTCGGCGGTGATGACGGTCGCCGCCTGCTGACCTGAAGCGAGGGGCGCGCTGAAGGCGGCGCTGTTGATCGTGGTGATGGCCTGCAGCGTCTCCGCGCCGGCGGCGCCCACGTACCACGCGTAGGCGACCGCGCCGTTGACGACCGGGGCTGTCGCGAACAGCGTCTGGCCGGCTGTCACGACCTGGGTGACGTTGTTGCTGCGCAGCGAGGAGCCGCCGCTCAACGTGTAGGTGTTGCCGTCGTTGCCGGTGATCGTCATCGCGGTCGCGACGCCGCCTGCGAGCGTCGAATTGCGGTACCCTTCGAAGGTCAGGGCGACGACGATGACCGAATAGGTCGCAGCCGGGAGCGTCCCGCCCGTGCCGGACGCGCTGAGTGTCGGCGTGCCGGGCTTGCCGAGCGCAAGCGAAGTGTTGCCGCCGAGGAGCGCCGTCTCCTCCTTGCGCATCGTCTTCTGCAGGATGCGCAAAGTGGCGGTCGCGTTGATGTCTTCGAAGCCCTGGGCGGCGGCCTCCGCTTCGAAGGTCACCGTGTCTTCTTCGCCGAGCGTCACGTAAGGGAGCGTGACGGAGGTGGCGGAATAAGACATGCTCGCCGAACGCTGACCTTCCGGAACCCAGCCCATCGCGTCGAAGCCCGAACCGGTCGTGGCGAAGATCGAACGCCAATGCGCTGCGTCGCCGGGGTTGAGCCGGGCGACGCGGGGCAGCGAGTTTCGGAGCGGCGTAATCGTCGGGTAAAGATTCTTCGCCGGCGCTTGCAGGTCGTAAGCCGTGAGGCCGGTGGAGATCGTGACGTTCTTGGCGAGCGAGTCTTTCATCAGACCCAGGGTCTCCTGGGTTGTCAGCCCGATGTTCATGAGATCAGTCCTTTGGCGGGGATGGGGTTAGCTTGGGATAAGGGGTTGAGTGGCGGCAGGGCGGCGATGGCGCTCTGCCGCCGCGATGTCAGCCGTTCCGACCAGACCGAGACTGCGCAGTTTGCGCGTCGGTCATGGGAAGCGGATCGGGCGCGACATTGATTCTGGCGGCGGAAGCGATCTCAATCGCAACGGCGAGAACAGCTTCAGCTATCGCTGCTGGCGGCCAAAACACCGCCACGAGAGCGAGAACGTCCTCCCCGACAACGGCGTCGGCGGGGAGGTCCGTGAGATCGAGGCCTGCGGCCGCGCTGGTGTCGACGCCAAGCTGGCTTAAGCCTTCGATCGCCGCCGTCAGTTGCCCAGTCGTGATGGCCATCAGGATTTGTGGAAATAGGGCAGGAGCGCGTTTTCGATCGCCAGAATATCAATTCCTGCAGCAACCGCGTTGGTCGGGGCGCCGGCGCCGCAGATCGTCTGCGCCTGGGCGTAAGCGTTCTTGGCGTCAGCGTTCATGGTCGCGGACGCGGGGCCGAGAGCCGGGAGCGCGGCGCAGACATTGTTGTAAGCGGCGGTGATGTCGGCCGTGGCGGCCGGCGTGAGCTGTCCGGCGGAAGAGCACCCGGCGAGCGCGCCGCAGAGAACGACGAGGCCGAAGATCGACTTATTAAACGAGGTCATTGCAGTTTCCTTGAGAGCGACGGATTGCGGGATTGCTGAGGCGTCAAGAGTCCGCGTTAGCGATGATCCATCCCGAGCCGCCGCGGCCTTGCAGCAGGGTTCGGCGGCCGGTCGTTCTCGCCGGAGCAGGCGCCCGCGACAGCGAGGGCTTGCGAAAATTCGCGGCGGCCGAAGCCTCGAGCGGCCGGCCGATCGCCGCCGTGAGCGAGGCGATGGCCCGCTGAGCTTCGGCCGCCGCTTCGCCGACGCCGCGGCGTCGGCGATTCCGTCGCCCGCGACCGGGCGGGGGAAGTCGCGGGGCGGCGGGGTTCGAAGGGGACGATGAAGATTGGCCGCCGGCCGAGCCAGCGGCGCCGTTTCAGAAGCGCGGGGGCGCCGGATTGGCGAGACTGAGCTTGGTGAGCGCGAGCGCGCGCTCGTGAGCGGGCAGCGAGGCCAGGCTCCGCACGGCGTCATCGGCGCTGACCAGGGCCTCGCCGGCGCCGTCGGCCGTCTTGGCGACTGAGCGCAGCGCCGCCTTGGCCGGCAACGGCTGGGCCTCGAGCGCCGCGATGCGCTTCTTCAAGTCCGCGAGCGCGGGCGTGAGATCGTCGAGCGCCTTTCGCAGCCGTGCGTTTTCCGTGGTCGCGCGGTCAAGCTTCAGCGCGGCGTGGGTCAGAGCGGCGGCCGCCTTGGCCAGTGCATCGGGAGGGTGGGCGCCCGCCGGACCGGGGAGAGCGGCTGCTTTGTCCGTCGTGTCGATCCAGCCGTCGGGCAGCGCGCCCTCCGCGCCAATCGCCTTGGCGCGTGCGATGATGTGCGCCTTGACGTCGGGCTTCTTGCCGCTTCGGTAGTAGTCCCTCACCGCATTCTCAACGTCGGTGGCGGACCGGATCGGATAAGAGCCGTCCGGCATGGCGACATCCGCTTCGGCGTCTTTCTCACGCTCCGCGGCCGAGAACTCCCCCTTGTCGGCGTCGCAATCATCGTCGGCGTCGAGGCCGTCATTGGCGGCGCCGTCGCTCGCCTCGCCGCGCGAGGCGAAGGCGCGCCTCTCGGCCACGCCGTCCTTCACCACGTCGAACGTCGCGTCGGGCACGCAGGGCAGGTCGACGAGCGAGATTTCGTGCGGCTCGGCGGTGTAGCGGATGAGGCCGGTCTCGGGGTCGGCCCAGCGCTTGACGTAGCGACCGCCCTGGCTGAACCCGGTATAGACCCCTTCCTGAACCTTTCGCCATTCGTCGTCGTCGACGATCTTGGCGCAGACCGTGACCCGCTTCGCGTCGTCGTCGAAGGCGATGTCGGTCAACTTTCCGGCGGCGACGGAACCGTGCATGGCGCGAACGGCGCCGAGCGACTTGCCGCCAGTGGCCGCCGCCGCTTCCGCCGACCATTTCTCGAAATAGGGCTTGCTCGAAGCATAGTCGAAAATCTCGCCCGAACGATCGGGCGTCTCGGCGGTCGCGACGCCAGTGACCAGGCGCCGGTCGAGATCGACCTTGGCGAGCGGCATGAACAGATCAAGAGCGGACATTGAGGCTCCGGATGAAGCGGGCGCATGCGCTCGGGGCGGGCCCTGAGCGCGCGAGAGGGACGGAGATGTTCGAGGGTGCGGGGAAGGGGCCTCGTCGCCGGCGGCGCCATTCTCCCACTGTAGCTGACTATGCCATGACCGGCGTAAGCGGTCAAGAAAATGTTCTCTTTTTGTTCTAGCGCCCGGAATTGCTGGGGTTGGCGGCCCCAATCTGCCCCTACTCGCGCGTCTTGGAGTGATCGCTTTCAGCTGCCGTTATCATGTCGGCGAATACATCACGATGACGATTAACGAAGCTGGTCTACATATAGGTCGCCGCGAACCTAAGCTTTTGTTTAGAGGAGGCCTTAGGGTACCCCGTGCCTCTTGCCGGACTTTGCCGTCCCTAGCACAGTTTGACCTCGCGTTAAGCAGGAGATTCCGGTCGAGCTGAAGAAGAACGAGCGGCAAGATTGTACGCCAGCGGAAATCCAAAAATGGCACCGACCGCCAGTGTCGCAGCGGTATTTATTGGCACGCCAATCGTCACTGATATCGCCGATCCTATCGAGGCTGCAGCAGCGTACTTTCCATACGCTGCAATGAAAGCCCTGTCCATGAGCCTTTTCATCCTTAACCGCTCCTTTCTCACCCTTTCTTTTCTGGCTCCGTATCTTTTCGTCCCGTAAAAGACGCCCATGCGGACTTTGCTTCTTCCCAAGCGGTGGTCATTCGATCCCACCCCCAACTTGTTGACACAAAGCCAACTACTGCCGTCGGCACCCCCGCAGTGTCGGCGGTGATCGCAATATCCACTACGGCTACTGCAATTCCGATGACCGCGGTCGC
>DATGHB010000363.1:0-4641 GCA_035308265.1 Roseiarcus sp. | reverse complement strand
GGGCCGGTCAGCCTCGAGAAGTCGCTTCGTGTGGCGAACGAGACGCTCGCCGCGCACGGGCTCGCGGGCGACATCCATCTCGAGGAGGGCTCCGGCATCAGCCGCTCGAACCGCTTCACCGCCCGCGGCCTCGCCAAAGTGCTCGCGCTCTTCGAACCCTACGCGGGCCTCCTGTACGGCCACGACGGGGGCATGGACAAAACCGGCACTATGGACAGAATCCGCACCCTTGCCGGCTATGCCGACACGTCGAGCCACGGACGGGTCCGTTTCGTGATCGCGCTCGCCAGCAACGATGGCGAGATGCGCTTCCGGCTGCTCCGCGCGATCGAGTCCGAGCTGTAGGCGGGCCGCCCCTATCCGCGCGCGCTCCAGAAATCCGCCTGCAATTGAGCCGCCTCGTCCTCGAGCATGGGGCCCACGACCTCGGTCGGCCGCTGGCCGGCCTTGAACACGATCTCGCAGGGCAGGTCGAGGGTCGGGTTCTCCTCGTGCGCGCCGGTCTCATCCTTCAGCGCCTTCTCGGTCTGGCCATAGACGACGCGGCCGATCCCCGCCCAGTAGATCGCGCCGGCGCACATCGCGCAGGGCTCGGCGGACGTATAGAGCGTGCAGCGGGCGAGGAATGCGAGGTCATGAGACCGCGCCGCGCGCGACGCGAGCAGCCGCTCGGCATGGGCGGTGCGGTCGCCGCCCTCGCTCGTATAGCCGTTGGCCTGCTCCATGATGAGATTGCCCTCGCCGTCGGCGAGGACGGAGCCGAACGGATGATCGCCGGCCGCGCGGGAACGCCTCGCGACGTCGAAGGCCTTCCGTAGCAGCGCCTCGTCATATGGGCGAAGGGACGCGGGGGTCATGAGGAAGGCTCCAGTCTCGGCCGCCGAGCCCTAGCACGAAAGGGCCGCGCCCGCTCGGCGCCATTCTTCAGCACAGTCCACAGATCATAGCCGCCAATTCATTTGACAGTTCTGTGGTCCTCGCTAGGGTTGCCAAAACGCCGCGTCCGGCGCCGAGGCGAGGCCATCGAGGGGGAACGGCGGTATGATAATTGCGTCGCGACGAACTGAACGCGACGATGGCCGGGGAGCGAGGTGAAGTTGAGTGAGCGGTGAACCTCCCCTGCGGCTGAGGCTCGTCGGCGTCAGCAAGTCCTTTCCCGGCGTACGCGCCAACGACAACGTGAGCCTGAGCGTCAAGCCGGGCGAGATCCACGCCCTGCTCGGCGAGAACGGCGCGGGCAAGTCGACCCTGGTCAAGATGATCTACGGCATTCTCGCGCCAGACCAGGGCGAGATCGTCTTCGACGGCTCGCCCGTCCGCATCTCCAACCCGCGCGCGGCGCGGCGTCTCGGCATCGGCATGGTGTTCCAGCACTTCTCGCTGTTCGAGGCGATGACGGTGCTCGAGAACATCGCGCTCGGCCTCGATTCGCGCCTCTCGCCGCGCGAGCTTCTCGCCGAGTTCAACCGGGTGCTCGAGGCCTATGGGCTCAAGCTCGATCCGCGCCGCCTCGTCTCGACCTTGAGCGTCGGCGAGCGTCAGCGCATCGAGATCGTGCGGGCGCTGTTGCTCAACCCCAGGCTTCTGATCATGGACGAGCCGACGTCGGTGCTGACGCCGCAGGAGGTCGAGCAATTGTTCGAGACCTTGCGGAAACTGGCGGCGAGCGGCTGCTCGATCCTCTATATCTCGCACAAGCTGCACGAGATCGTGGCGCTCTGCGACACCGCGACCATCCTGCGCGGCGGCAAGGTGGTCGCCCATTGCGACCCGAAGCGCGAGACCTCACGCTCGATGGCCGAGATGATGATCGGCGCCAATCTCAAGGAAATCGCCAAGGCCGCCGGGCGCGGCTTCGGCCAGGCCAAGCTCGGCGCGCAAGGCTTGAGCCTGCCGAAACCGAGCGAATTCGGGGTCGCGCTCAAGGACGTCGCGCTCAGCGTGAGAGCGGGCGAGATTTTCGGCGTCGCCGGGGTCGCCGGCAACGGGCAGAACGAGCTTCTCAGCGCAATGAGCGGCGAGACGCTCTCCCCCGCGCCTCAGGCGATCACGCTCGGCGGCCGCGAGGTCGGCCGGCTCGGCGTCACCGAGCGGCGCAGCCTGGGCTTGTGCGCGGTGCCGGAAGAGCGCAACGGCCACGCCGCGGTCGGCGAGTTCTCGCTCACCGACAATGGCGCGCTGACCGGACGCGACCGCATGGAGATGGTGCGCTTCGGCCTCATCGATCCCGGCAAGGCCACCAGTTACGCGGCCGAGGTGATCGGCGCCTTCACCGTGAAAGCGACCGGGCCTGGCGCGCTCGCAGGCTCACTTTCGGGCGGCAACCTGCAGAAATTCATCATGGGCCGCGAGATCCTCCAGCGGCCTGAGGCGCTCGTCGTCTGCCAGCCGACCTGGGGGGTGGACGCGGGCGCGGCGGCCGCCATCCATCAGGCGATCGTCGATCTCGCTGCGCGGGGCACGGCGGTTATGGTCATTTCCCAGGACCTCGACGAACTGCTGACCCTCTGCGACACGATCGCGGTCATCAACCTCGGCCGGCTGTCGCCGCCGATGAAGGTCGGCGAGGTTTCGATCGAGGAGATCGGGCTGCTTATGGGCGGGGTGCATGGCGACCCCTCGGCGACGCTTGAGATGACAGAGGCCCTGCATGCGCATCCGGCTTGAAAAGCGGCTGACGCCCAGCCGTCTCATGCAGGTGGCGACGCCCGTCGCCTCGGTGCTCCTGACCATGGCCCTCGGCGCGATCATTTTTCAGGTGATCGGCTTTGACGGGCCGCGCGCGATCTACGAGACTTTCATCACTCCGATCGTCGCCTCCTACAAGTGGCAGGATGTGGCGACCAAGGCGGCGCCGCTGATCATCATCGCGCTCGGCTTGTCGCTCGGCAACCAGGCCAAGATCTGGAACATCGGCGCCGAGGGCCAATACATCGTCGGCGCGCTTGCCGGCGCGGGCGTGGCCCTCGCCTTTCCCAATGGGCAAAGCTTCTGGATCATCCCGCTGATGATCGCGGCGGGGGTCGTGGGCGGGATGGCGTGGGCGGCGGTCCCGGCTTTCCTGAGGGTGCGCTACCGGGTGTCCGAGGTCTTGTCCACGCTGATGCTTGTCTATGTCGCGCTGCAGCTTCTCAACTATCTGGTCAGTGGCCCGTGGAAGGATCCGAACGGCCACAATTTCCCGCAGACCCCGCCGTTCACACCGGCCCAGCTCCTGCCCCACGCCGTTCCCGGAACCGACATTCCGCCCGGCCTTATCGTCGCCATTGTGCTGACGCTGGTGTTCTGGCTGCTCGCCACCCGCTCGGTCTATGGCTTTTCGATCCGCACCGTGGGCGCTGCGCCGGACGCGGCGCGCTACGGCGGCTTCGACGCCTCGCGCACCGTCTGGTCGACGCTCCTGATCAGCGGCGGCATGGCCGGGCTTGCCGGCATCCTCGAGGCCTCGAGCCAGCTCGGGCAGATCAACCTCGGCTTCCCCTCCGGCTACGGCTTCACCGCGATCATCGTCTCGTTCCTCGGCCGCCTCCATCCGGTCGGCGTCTTTCTCGCCGCGCTGATCCTCGCCGTCACCTATGTCGGCGGCCAGGTGGCGCAGACCGTGGTGCACGTGCCGAGCGCGACCGCCGGCATCTTCCAGGCGATGATGCTGTTCTTCATTCTCGCCAGCGACATCCTGGTCCGCTACCGGGTGCGGATCCTTCGCGAGGCGCCGCGCGCCGCGGCGGCGGAGGCGGTCGCATGAACTACGTCATCGACGCCATCGTCCTTTGGGTCGGCCTGACCACGCCGATCCTGCTCGCCGCGACCGGCGAGCTCGTGGCCGAGAAGAGCGGCGTGCTCAATCTCGGGATCGAGGGCATGATGCTGATCGGCGCGGTGACCGGCTTCGCCGTGACCTTCAATTACGGCCCCGACCTCGGCGATCTCGCGCCGTGGGTCGGGGTCATCGCCGCGGCGCTCGCGGGCGCCGCCTCCTCCATGCTGTTCGCGGTGCTGGTGCTGACGCTCGGCTCCAATCAGGTGGCGACCGGCCTCGCGCTCGCCATCTTCGGCATCGGCCTCTCCTCGCTCGTCGGCGCGGGCTATGTCGGCATGATCGTGCCGTCGTTCGATTCGCTCTTTCCCGACCGGCTGGCAGGCGATCCGCTGTGGCGGGTGGTGTTCGGCTATAGCCCGCTCGTCTATTTCGCGTTGATCATGGTCTTCGCCGTCGGCTGGTTCCTCACCCGCACGCGCGCCGGGCTCATCCTGCGCGCGGTCGGCGAGAACGACCTTTCCGCCCACTCGATCGGCTATCCGGTGATCGCGATCCGCTACGCGGCGATCGCCTTCGGGGGAGCGCTCGCCGGAATCGGCGGCGCATATTTCTCGATGGTCATCACCCCGATGTGGGCCGAACAGATGACCGCCGGGCGCGGTTGGATCGCGCTCGCGCTGGTGGTGTTCTCAGGCTGGCGCGCCGGGCGGCTGCTGGCGGGCGCCTACTTCTTCGGCGCCCTGATGACGCTCGAGCTTTACGCCAAGGCGTCGGGCTTCTCGTTCCTGCCGTCCCAGTTCTGGGCGGCGATGCCCTATATCGCGGCGGTCATCGCGCTTGCGGTCATTTCCGCCCGCGAGGTCGCCGGGAGCGAGGCGCCG
>DATGHB010000362.1:0-2838 GCA_035308265.1 Roseiarcus sp. | reverse complement strand
TGCCCAATGCAGAGGCTTCTCTGGCGATGGCGCTGCTGAAGGCGGAGGCTGCGCTCGCGCCTGCGCCGGCCGACCGACTTCGAGCGAGTAGACGTGGATCGGCTCGGCGATGTTCTTCAATCGGGTTGCGCCAAGGTCGGTCACCTTGAGATCGAGCCGCGACTTCACCTGCCAGTAGGCTTGCTCGGACAGGCAGATCGCGCCGGGCTCGGCGACGCCCTCGAGCCGCGCGGCGATGTTGACGCCGTCGCCCATCAGGTCGCCGTCGCTCTCCTCGACGACGTCGCCGAGGTGAATGCCGACACGGTATTCGATGCGCCGCTCCGGCGGCACGCCGGCGTTGCGCTCAATGAGGCCAGACTGCACCTCGATGGCGCAGCGCACCGCGTCGACGACGCTGCGGAACTCCACGATCGCGCCGTCGCCAGTGCCCTTGAACACTCGGCCGCGATGGGCGGCGATCGTCGGGTCGAGGAGATCGCTGCGCAGGCCCCGGACGCGCGCCAGCGTGCGCTCCTCGTCGGCGCCGGCGAGGCGGCTGAAGCCGACAATATCCGCGACCAGGATCGCCGCGAGCTTTCGGGTCTCGCTCATTCCACAAGCCTCCAAGCGCCGGAGATTACCACGAACGCCGGCCCGACCGATTGAAATTGATTGAGCTATCAATGGAGCGGAAGAAGTTCGGCTGTCGAACAAGCGAACCGAGCCGGTGTGTTTGGCCGTTCTATTCGCCGTCGACGGGCGACAGTTTCTGGCCGGAAGCCATCGTCTTTCTCAAGAACGAACGGCTGAGGGCGAACGCGCGGGTCAGGCCGCGTCGGCCGGGGCGCGCTGGCGCCGGCGCATCCGCCGCGTGCGCCGCTCCGGCGCCTCGGGCGCCGGCTCAGGATCGAACGCCGGCAGCGCATCCATCACGCGTTCGGGCGGAAAGATGACGACCACTTCGGTTCCGACGCGCAAGGTCGAATTGAGCCGGAATTCCCCGCCGTGCAATTCGACTAGTCCCTTGACGATCGGGAGCCCCAGCCCCGTCCCCTCCTCCGCGTTCTTCTGCGCCAGCGCCCCGCGCCCGAAGGACGACAGCACGATCGGGATTTCCTCGGGGGGAATCCCAGGCCCGGTGTCGCGGATGGAGAGATATTGGCCGCCGCGGCGGGTCCAGCCGACCTTGACCGCGATCGAACCGCCCTGGGGGGTGAACTTGATGGCGTTGGTGAGCAGGTTGAGGGTTACCTGGCGCACCGCCCGCTCATCCGCCCAGATGCGCGGCAATCCGCTTTCCAGCGCTTCGGCGATGGCGAGATGGCGCCGCTCGATCCTGAGCCACAGGAGACGAACGCATTCCTCGACCACCGCGCCGAGCGAGACCGGCTCCTCCTTGAGTTCGTACCGCCCCGCCTCGACCCGCGACAGGTCAAGGATTTCGTTGATCAGCATCAGAAGATGCTGGCCGCTGGCGTGGATGTCGCTCGAATATTCCTTGTAGGCTGGCGTCGAGTGCGGGCCGAACAATTCGCCCTTCATCACTTCCGAGAACCCGAGGACGGCGTTGAGGGGCGTGCGCAATTCATGGCTCATCGTCGCCAGAAAGCGCGACTTGGCGAGGTTCGCGCTCTCGGCGCGGCGGCGCGCCTCGTCGGAATTGAGCTTGGCCTGCTCGAGTTCGGCGATGAGCGAGTCCTTTTCCGCCTGGAACGACACGTTCTGCGACGCCGCGATATGCAGGCGCCTGGTGACGATGAGAAAATAGCCGATGACGCCGATGGTCAGCGCCGCGGTCTGCAGCGCCGCGCCATTGAGCCTCGGGGCGTAGACGAGAATGACGCCCACGATCATCGGCAGCATGCCGGCGACGAACGCGGCCGGAATGGCGGCCGCCAGAAGCGACATCACGGTCGAAACAAGCAGCATCACGACAATGGCGAAGGCCTCCGCGCTCGGGTCGCTCTTCTGGATCAGCGCGACGATGAGATAGGCCCAGGCCGAGCCGCTGAGCGCGGTGGCGAGGATGAACTTGCGCCGCCACGCGCCCGCCGCCTTTTCCTTGCTGGTGCTCGCGAGGAAGGCGATCGGCAACGCGCAGCCGGCGGCGATCGCGAAGGCGACGACAGTGACCCAGGTCACCAGCGGGCGGGCGTCGAGGAAGGCGAGCGCGGTCCCGCACACGCCGAGCGCGACGATTCCGAGCATGGGCGTGGCGCTGCGGTTGATTTCGGCGAACAGCCGCACCATCGCGGTCGAATGGGTCGGGATGGCGTCGGGCTCCGAGAGGGCGCGGCGGGCCTCGCGGAGCTGGATGGTCATCCTGCGCCGGCGCGCGGCGGCTTCGGAATCGACGCTCCCGCTCCCGCCCCCGCCCAGATCCGCCTCGACGTTCCGCATGACCGTCCGACACGCACGCGCTTAACCTGCGTCGATCATGCGGTTCAAATGATTAACGAGTGGCTCACGCTATCGCCTGGAATTGGGGGATCGTTGAGGCTAATTTTATTAACGTTGGCCAGTCCGCCGGCGCCGATCGGGCATGGAGGAAGGCATGAAGCTCTACAACTCCAACCTGGCGCCGAACCCGCGCCGGGTGCGCGTGTTTCTCGCCGAGAAGGGCGTCTCGATCCCGCGCGTCGAGGTCGATCTCGGCAAGCTCGAGCATAAAGGCCCGCAATTCTCAGCCCTCAACCCCTTCCAGACCATTCCGGTTCTCGAACTCGACGACGGGACAAGGATCGCCGAATCGGTGGCGATCTGCCGCTACATCGAGGCGCTCTGGCCGGAGCCGAACCTGTTCGGCCTCACCCCGCTCGAGCGGGCGACGATCGAGATGTGGCAGCGCCAGCTCGA
>DATGHB010000361.1:0-2277 GCA_035308265.1 Roseiarcus sp. | reverse complement strand
GTTCGCGTCGTGAAAATAACACAGAGATTATATGTAATATCCTTGGTCGCCGCGATGCCGATCTCCGTCGCCAGCCGGTCCGGGTTGATCCGCGGCGGCGAGATGACAGGCGACATTGTCGCGGAAGGCCGGCCGCTCGGTTCTGCAGATCGCGATCGCTTGGGGGCAGCGCGGGTGGAACGGGCAACCGGGCGGGGGGTCGATCGGGTTGGGCGGCTCGCCGCCAATGGCGCTGCGCGGGCGCCCGCTCATCGAAAGGTCGGGCACGGCGTCGAGCAGCATCCGCGTGTAAGGGTGGCGGGGTCTTGCGAACAACGCGTCGGTCTCGCCGATCTCGATGAGCCGGCCGAGATACATCACCCCGACCCGGGTCGCCATGAACCGCACCACCGCCAGATTGTGGGTGATCAGGAGATAGGTGAGGCCGAGCCTCTCCTGCAGGTCGCGCATGAGGTTCAGAATCTGCGCCTGGATCGACACGTCGAGCGCCGAGGTCGGCTCGTCGCCGACGATGAAATCGGGTTGCGCCGCGATCGCGCGCGCAATCGCGATGCGCTGGCGCTGGCCGCCGGAGAATTGGTGCGGAAATTTTCGCCCGTCGGCGGGATGGAGGCCGACGAGCTCGAGCAGGCCATCGACCCGCGCCGCGACCGCGCGCCCCGAGCCGGCGGCGCCTGGGTCGGGCGCGCCAAACGCCCGAATCGGCTCGCCGATGATGTCGCCCACCCGCCAGCGCGGATTGAGCGAAGCGAACGGGTCCTGGAAGATCATCTGCATGCGCCGGCGAACCGCGCGGCGCCCGGCCCGATCGCGAGTCTCCGACAGATCGACGCCATCGATCATGACTTGCCCCCGGCTCGGCTCGATGAGCCCGACCACCATCCGCGCCAGCGTCGATTTGCCTGAGCCTGACTCGCCGACGAGCCCGAAGGTTTCTCCGCGGGCTATCGCCAGGTCGACGCCGTCGACCGCGATCAGCGTCCGGCGCGGCTCATTGGCGATCAGCCGCGAGATCAGGGGAGCGGAAACGTCGAACACGCGGGTGAGCCCGCGCGCTTCAACGATGGGAACGGCGGCCTTCAATTTCCGGCGCCCACGGCGGCGGACGCCCGGTCATAGAGCCAGCAGGCCGCGCCGCGATCGCCGATCGCGATCAGCGGCGGGCGCTCGCGACAACGCTCGAAGGCCCGTGGGCAGCGCGGCGCGAACGCGCACCCGCGCGGGATCGCCGCAAGCCGCGGCATAGCGCCTGGGATCTGCATGAGCCGCCGGGGGCGAGCGGCAAGCGTCGGGATCGCGGCCATCAAGCCCTGCGTATAAGGATGCAAGGGATCACGAACCAATTCGCCAACCTGGCCAATCTCGGCGATGCGCCCCGCATACATGACCGCGACTCGATCGGCCGTCTCGGCGATCACGCCCATGTCGTGAGTGATCAGCATCACCGCCGCCCCGTGGCGGCGTGTCAGGGTCTTGAGGAGCGCAATGATCTGCGCCTGCACCGAAACGTCGAGCGCGGTCGTCGGCTCGTCGGCGATCACCAGCTCAGGCTCGGCGCACAGCCCAAGCGCGATGACCACCCGCTGGCGCATGCCGCCGGAGAATTCATGCGGATAGCCGTCGATCCGCTTCTCGGGCGACGGTATGCCAACCTCGGCGAGCCACGCGATCGCCCGCTCCCTCGCGTCTCGCCGCCCGACCCGCTTATGAGCCTGGATGGTCTCGGCGAGCTGATCGCCGATGCGCATGAGCGGGTTCAGGCTGGTCAGCGGATCCTGGAAGATGATGCCGATCCGCCGTCCGCGGATCTCGCGCATCCGCGCCTGCGGCAGATTGTCGATGCGCTCGCCGTCGAGCCTGATCTCGCCGCCGGCGATCCGGCCCGGCGGATCGAGAAGGCCGATGACCGCAAGCCCGGTCAGCGACTTGCCGGCGCCCGATTCGCCGACGACGCCCAGAACCTCGCCCGGAGCGATGTCGAACGAGACGCCGTCGAGGGCGGTGAGCGGCCCCTTCCGCGTGGCGAACTCGACTTTGAGATCGCGAACCGAAAGGAGCGCGCCGGTCATTTCAGCCTGGGATTGAGCGCGTCGCGCAGCCAGTCGCCGAGCAGGTTCACCGCCAGCACCAGGACAGCGAGGGTGAGACTCGGGAACGCGACGATCCACCATTCGCCCGAGAACAAGTAGTTCTGCCCGATGCGGATCAGCGTGCCGAGCGAGGGCTCGGTCGGCGGCAGGCCGACGCCGAGAAAGGATAGGGTCGCCTCAGTGATGA
>DATGHB010000360.1:0-18516 GCA_035308265.1 Roseiarcus sp. | reverse complement strand
TCGCCATTGGCGTTGAGAATGAGGCCGTCGCATTGCGGCTCGAGCCGCCCGATGACGCGGGCGAGAATCGCCCGGCCGCCGATTTCACGCAGCGGCTTGTCGCCGCCGCCCATTCGCCGCGCGAGCCCGCCGGCAAGAATGACGCCCGGCGTGGGGGAACTCCCGGCCCTCACGGCCGCCACCCCCTCGCGCGTGGCGAGCTTGACCCGCCGCGCACGGTCCGCGCATGTCGGCCCATGGCCGTCGTCAAGTTGGATCTTTCGGGACTGAAGTGCCCTCTTCCCGCGCTCAAGGTCCGCAAAGCCTTAACCGCGCTCGCCCCCGGCGACCGGCTGGAAGTGCGCTGCACCGATCCGCTAGCGGCAATCGACATTCCCCATCTTATCGGGGCGACCGGCGACCGGTTGGAGGCCATCGAACGCGGCGAACGCGACATCGTGTTTCGCATCGCAAAATCCGCCACCCTTGCGCCAAAGCCGTCGCCTTGACGACCCCATGATGAGCTTTCTCACATCCCTCGGGGGCGGCGAAAGAGGCTGAGCTCAGCGGCCATAAGTCAGCGAGGGCGCCCGCCAGCGATCGGCGCCTCGGCGCCGGATTCAGCCAGCGCGGGAATTCCTGGCGCACACGAGAGTAGACGCGGTCGTCGACCGCGTCGCCACGCTCCAAAGGGCGTCTGGAAGGACGCCCGTCTTGTCGATGGGCTATGGAGCGCGGCGACAATTTGCCGCATCGACCCAAAGGCAACCTACTCTCTAAAAATCGCTGGCGATCCCTTTCACCTCCCAGTCGCGGTAGCGCGCCGGATCGAGGCCGCCGCGGCCGTTGACTTCGCGCGGGGGAGCGGGCTTCGCCTCGGCGCGGCGCGCTTCGGCCTCTGCAAGCGCCCTTTGCGCCGCGGGCGGCAGGGCGCGCCGCCTGCGCTCATCGGCCTTTTCGCCCGCGTCCGATCCGTCCGGGTCGCCCTTCATGCCGCCTCGGCTCCTCGCGTGCGATCGATTCCCGTCGCGGCCGGCCTCGCCCCGGCCCCCGCCGAAAAGGGGCGCCGGGCGCGAGATCCGGCCAACTCATCCTGGTCCAAGTTTTCGCGTATAATTGCGGCGCCGGGGCGGCAATTCTGATTCGGGAAGCGCGAGGGTTCATTTTGGCGCGGCAATCGGGCGGGTTTCATGCGGGCGGGTTTGCCCGCCGCCCTGAAACGCCGGCGCCTCCGCCGCCGGGGGTGGCGGCGCGGGTCGCGGCCGCCCGCGCGGTCGCCGAAGCGCTCACCCTGTCGCGCCCGCTCGAGGAGCGGCTCGCCGCCGACCTTGTCCATGAACGGGGCGGCCTCGACCCGCGGGACCGGGCGCTGGCGCGCTCGATCGCCACCGTTTCGCTGCGCCGGCTCGGCACCATCCGCAAGGCGGTTGCACGGCGCCTGGAAAAGGGCATGCCCAGGCGCGCGGGCGCTTTCGAGTGGACGCTGATCGTCGCCGCGGCGCAGATCCTGTTTCTCGATACGCCCGACCACGCGGCGGTCGACCTCGCGGTGAGGGCGACGAAGGCCGATCCGGCCAGCGCCCCGTTCGCCGCGCTCGCCAACGCGGTCTTGCGCGCGATCGCCCGCGACCGCGACGCCATTCTCACGAGTTCCGATCCCCTCGACGACGATACGCCTGCCTGGCTCGCCCAGCGCTGGCGGGGGACGTATGGCGAGAGCCTCGCGCGCGCCATCGCCGCCGCGCACCGGGCGGAGCCGACGCTCGACCTCAGCGTCAAGAGCGACGCCCCCGGCTGGGCCGAGCGGCTCGGCGGAATCGTGCTCGCCACCGGCTCGGTGCGCCTCGATACGCACAAGCCAGTCCATGAGCTCGAAGGCTATGGGGCTGGCGAATGGTGGGTGCAGGACGCCGCCGCGGCGCTGCCGGCGCGTCTGCTTCGGCCCGTTCCGGGCATGCGGATCGTCGACCTTTGCGCCGCGCCTGGCGGAAAAGCCGCCGAACTCGCCGCGGCGGGCGCCGATCTCACCGCGGTCGACCGCTCGGCGGAACGGCTCAAGCTCCTCGCCGCCAATTTCGAGCGCTTGCGCCTGGCTTGCGAGATCGTGGTCGCCGACGCGCTTCTGTTCGAGGCGCCGCCGTTCGACGCCGTGCTCCTCGACGCGCCCTGCAGCGCGACCGGCACCATCCGGCGCCACCCCGACGTCGCCTGGATCAAGCGGCCGGGCGACCTCGCCGCCCTCGTCAGGCTGCAGGCCGAACTCATCGACAAGGCGATCGCGCTCACCCGGGCAGGCGGCGCGATCGTCTATTGCGTCTGCTCGCTCGAGCCCGAGGAGGGCGAAGCGCAGATCGCCGCGGCGCTGCGCCGCAACCCGGACGTGCGGCGCCTGCCCATCGCGCCGGATGAGATCGGCGGCTTGACCGAATGCCTGACGGCGGCAGGGGATTTGCGCACCCTGCCCTCGTGCTTGTGGACCGACAATCCACGACGCTCGGGGCTCGACGGATTCTTCGCCGCGCGGCTCGTCAAAAGAGGTCAGCGCGGCTGACCCTCGTCACTGAAAGAAGGGAAACAGACCCTTCCCGTGCTGGCGAAGCCATTCGGAGCTGGCTTCGGCCTGATAGAGGGGCGTGTTGTTGAAATTCCAGGCGCGTTCCTTGGGCGTGAGCGACTGGGTGGGAATCACCGGCCCCCACCCGTAGGAGCCCCAGGACGACGAATTGCCCTGCTGGGCTAAAGCTGCGCCGGACAGGACGGCAAGGGCGGCGGCAAGGCCGATCGCGGATAGGGTCTTGAACATTGGTCTTTCCTCTCTGGAGAAGCCGCCGGATCGCGCAAACGCCTATCCGGACGATAACACCGGCGCCCCGCCGATTATTCGCGCCTTGGCGAGGGCGTTTGGCCGGCTGTCGTTTCACCCATTGATCTTAAGAATGGGGCGGGACTGCAACGCGCCGGGTCAGATCACTGATTCTGACGGTGGTAGGGATGGCCATAGCCGCCATGGCGCCGGAGCCAGCCCGCGCCGGCCCGCGCGCGCATCTTGCTCTCGTTGGCGTGGTTCCACGAACGCTGGAAGGGCGTCAGCGACTGCGTCGGCACCGTGGGGCCATAGCCCTCCGTGCCGTAGGCTGACGAATTGCCGCTGACCGCGAAGGCCGGCGCGGATGGAAGGGCGAGGGCGGCGGCAAGGCCGATCAACGCGATTGTCCTGAGCATGATTGCCTCCTCGAAAGGTGTTCTCGCTCAAGCTTACGTAATAGCGCCGAAGATCCGGGCAATGCTCCCGGCTCGCGAAGGCCGTGAAATTTTCGTGAGCCGGGCTCCTGGGCGGTGCGTTTCCTGAACGTTTCCCGGGCGGCTCGAGCTGTGCTATTGCGCTGCAACAAAGCGGCGCGAACGGACTGGGCATCCCAATGGCGACGGATATTGTCAGAATCGGGCGGGCGCTGATCTCGGTTTCCGACAAGGCGGGTCTCCCCGATCTCGCGCGCGCGCTGACCTCGTTCGGCGTCGAGCTCCTGTCGACCGGGGGCACCGCCGCGGCTCTGACCGCCGCCGGCTTCGCGGTCATCGACGTGGCGAAGATCACCGGCTTCCCGGAAATGATGGACGGGCGGGTGAAGACGCTCCATCCGCGGGTGCATGGAGGTCTTTTGGCGATCCGCTCTGAGCCTGCCCATCAGGCGGCGATGATCGCCAACGACATCCCGCCGATCGACCTCCTTGCGGTCAATCTCTACCCCTTCGAAGCGGCGCTCATGCGCGGCGCCTCGTTCGCCGAGCGGATCGAGAACATCGACATCGGCGGTCCGGCGATGATCCGCTCGGCGGCCAAGAACCACGACGATGTCGCCGTCATCGTCGACGTGGACGACTATCCCGCGCTGATCGACGAACTTAAGCGCAATCAGGGCGCGACTTCTCTCGTCTTCCGCCGTCGGATGGCGCAGAAAGCCTTCGCACGCACCGCGGCTTACGACGCGGCGATCTCCGGCTGGCTGGCGCAGGAGACCAACGAGGGAGCGCCGAAATGGCGGGCAGTCGGCGGGGTTCTGCATCCACGCTCGGGCGCGCTGCGCTACGGCGAGAATCCGCATCAGCGCGCCGCGCTCTACCTCACCTCCGAGACGCGCCCGGGCGTCGCGACCGCGCGTCAGGTCCAGGGCAAGGAACTGTCCTTCAACAACATCAACGATGCCGACGCCGCTTATGAGCTGGTCGCCGAATTCGATCCCGGGACAAGCGCGGCGGTTGCGATCATCAAGCACGCGAATCCCTGCGGCGTCGCGACCGCGGGTTCGCTCATCGAGGCCTACGAAAAGGCGCTCGCGTGCGATCCGGTCTCGGCCTTCGGCGGAGTGGCGGCCCTCAATCGCAGGCTCGACGCGGACGCGGCCCGCAAGATCGCCGAGATCTTCACCGAGGTGATCATCGCTCCCGACGCGGACGACGAGGCGCTGGCGATCCTGGCGGCGAAGAAGAACCTGAGGCTGATGCTCGCCGGCGCGCTGCCCGATCCGCGGGCCCCGGCGCTTGCCGTGCGAACGGTCGCGGGCGGGCTCCTCGTTCAGGATCGCGACAATGGCGTGCTCGAAGAGGAAGCGCTCAAGGTCGTGACCAGGCGCGCTCCGACCTCGCGCGAAATGGCGGACCTCAGGTTTGCGTGGACCGTCGCCAAGCATGTGAAGTCGAACGCCATCGTCTACGCCAGGGACGGGGCGACCGTGGGCATTGGGGCGGGCCAGATGTCGCGGGTCGATTCCGCCCGGCTCGCCGCGCGCAAGGCCGAGGAGGCGGCCGAGATGGCGGGCCTACCCGAGCCGCTGACGCGCGGCTCGGTCGCCGCCTCCGACGCTTTCTTTCCGTTCCCCGACGGCCTCGTCGCGACGATCGAAGCCGGCGCGACCGCGGTCATTGAGCCCGGAGGATCGGTGCGCGACGCCGAGGTGATCGCCGTCGCCGACGAAGCGAACGTGGCGATGGTCTTCACCGGGATCAGGCATTTCCGGCATTGACGGGCTTCGAAAACCTAATGCCGCTCATTTATTGTTAATTACTTTTCGCTTTTCATCCCGCGCCGCCCGGCCCCCGCGGGGCGTCTCAATCCAATCTCAACCGTTGGATCGCATCGGTAAGCGAGGGCGCCAGGCCGGGCGGACCACGCTCGGCGCCGCCAGTCGAGACTCTCGGCTTCGACAAGTGAGTGGAGGTGGTTATGCGGATTGCCTTGCGCCTGATCGCACTCGCCGTCGCCCTGGCTGCGGCCGGAAGCGCCGCCGCCGGGAGCGGGCGCCCGCGCCTCGCCTCCATCGGCGCGACAGCTTCTGGCGAGGGAAGCGAGTACGTAGCTGCGGCGAGTTCGTGCGCCAGCCTTGTGGATGAGGTGGACGCCAGCGATCGCACCGACAGCAATACTTTCCGTGAGTCGAGCGCGCCCGACCGGCGCGCCGACGACAAAGCGATCGCCGACTGCCGGTCGGCGGCGGATCGCGGCGACGCCGCCGCCGCCTACGCGCTTGGGGTCATGACCCGCAAGGGGCTGGGCGTTCCGCGCGACCCGACCGAGGCCGCGAAGTGGCTCCGCAAGGCGGCGGATCTGGGGCTGGCCCAGGCCGAGACCAGCCTCGGCAATATGTACGCTCTCGGCGAAGGCGTTCCGCAGAGCAGGGCCGAGGCGATCAGGTGGACAAGGGCAGCGGCCGACCAGGGCGACGCCCGCGCGCAATATGTCCTGGGGCTGATGTATTGCGACGGCCGCGGTGATCCGCAGGATCTCGTCCAGGCCCATATGTGGCTCAATCTCGCGGCCGCGCAGGGTGTGAGCCAGGCGGGCGAGGCGCGCGATCAGGTCGCGGCATGGATAGGGTCCTCGGCCGAGATCGCCAGGGCGCAACAGATGGCGGTCGAGCGGGGCGCGGCGGGGGCGCGGCTGGCGGGCGAGGTCCAGCCGAGGCCGTGACGGAAGATTACCGGTCGGGCGAGACGATGACGGAGATTTGATCGCGCTGGACGCCACTGAACTGGAGCGCAAGCGGGCGGGCCGGCAGGTCGAACTTGACGCTCTTGCGCGCCCCCTCGCAATCCTTGGCCCCGCTGGAGCCGACCGGATGCAGGTAGGCCCCGCCGTCGAGCACGTCGACCCAGGCGCCGGAGGACATGGTGAGCCGGTAGACGCCCGGCTTCGCCGGCGCGGCGAGGAGGAAATGGCCGGCGAAGTCCGAGGGGTATTTCGACGCCCGCTCGGGCGCCTTAGGCAACCCGGCGGCCGACAGCGGCTGAAGCTCAAGCGTCGTCGCAGCGCCGTAGGCGAGCGTTCCGCCGTTCGGAAGCGAAGGCCTGTCGGCGCGAACGAGCGCCGCGCGGTCGCCCTCGATCGACCATTTGAACCCGCCGCAGCCCGACCCTTCCTGCGCCTGAACCAGCCCCGGCGCCGCGATCAGCGCGACCGCCGCGAGCCATCGCGGAAAGGTCATTGCGAGGTCACGGCCGTCGCGGGCGGATCGGGGCTGCGCAGCGTTTCGGCCTTGGCGCCGTGCAGGAACTCGACGGCCGCCTCGAGCTGGGTGTCCTTGGCCCGATCCGGCGGCACATAGGCGTCCGAGCCCTTCTCCTCCTCGCCCGCGTTCTTCAGATGGCCGGCCAGCGAGGCTTCTCCCATGCTGGAGACCTTGCCCTTCAGGTCGTCGGGAATGTTTTCCAGCACCCGGATGTCGGGCACGATCCCCTTGGCCTGAATAGAGCGGCCCGACGGCGTGTAGTAGCGGGCGGTGGTGAGCTTCAGCGCACCATTCTCGCCGAGCGGCAGGATGGTCTGAACCGAGCCCTTGCCGAAGCTGCGGGTGCCGATCAGGGTCGCGCGCTTGAGGTCCTGAAGCGCGCCGGAGACGATCTCCGAGGCGGAGGCCGATCCGCCATTGATGAGCACCACCAGCGGCTTTTGCTGCGCCAGGTCAACGCCGGGGCGGGCTGAGTAACGCTGCACCTGGTCCGGATTGCGCCCGCGGGTCGAAACGATCTCGCCGCTGTCGATGAAGGCGTTGGTGATCTCGACCGCCTGGTTGAGGAGCCCGCCGGGGTTGTTGCGAAGGTCGAGAATATAGCCCTTCAGCTTCGCCGGCCCCGGGTCGGCGCGGAAATGATCGAAGGCCTTGCGCACCCCGTCATAGGCCTCCTGGTTGAACTGGGTGACGCGGATATAGCCGATGTCGCCGCTCTCCAGGTGCGAGCGCACCGACTGGACATGGATGATCTCGCGGACGATCGTGACCTCTTTGATGTCCCGGTTCGCCCCCCGCTCGACGGTGAGCTTGACCGACGACTTGGCCGGACCGCGCATCTTGTCGACCGCTTCCTTGAGGCTCATGCCCTTGACGGGCGTGTCGTCGATGCGCGTCACCAGATCGCCGGACAGCATGCCGGCGCGCGCCGCCGGCGTGTCGTCGATCGGGCTCACCACCTTGACCAGGCCGCCCTCCATCATCACCTCGAGGCCGAGGCCGCCGAACTCCTCGCCCTTCATGCTGCTCTGGAAGTCAGCCAGGGCCTTGGGGTCGAAATAGTTCGAATGCGGGTCGAGCGAAGACAGCATGCCGTCGATCGCCGCCTTGATCATTTTCTCGTCGTCAGGCTTCTCGGCATAGTTGTCGCGGACTTTGTTGAACACTTCCGCGAACAGCGCGAGCTTGTCGCTCGCGCTCGCCCCGGCCGCCCGCAGCGCGTCGTGAGAGGCGCCGACCAGGACAATTCCGGCGGCGACTCCATACGCAAGGTAGGAGAGACCCTTCCTCATGGCAGACGCTCGGCTCCCCGTATCACTTCGGCTTGGCGGGGCCCGTCTGCGGGTCGGACGGCGCCGCCGATCCCGCGGGCGCCGCCGGCGCATCGGTCTTTGCCGGCGCCGCATCGGCCTTCACCGCCGGCTCGGGATGCTTGACACCGTGCAACAGGTCGATGGCGGCGGTGAGCTGATCGTCGTTCTTCTCGTCCGGCGGGACATAAGCCTGCGACGCCGACGTATCCTCGGCCCCGTTGGCCAGATGGCCCTTGAGCGAGGCCTCGCCCTTCATGTCGTCCTTGCCCTTGAGGTCGTCGGGCACGGCCTCCAGCACCTTGATGTCGGGCTCGATCCCCTTGGCCTGGATCGACCGCCCCGACGGCGTGTAGTAGCGCGCCGTCGTCAATCTCAGCGCGCCGTTCTCGCCGAGCGGCATGATGGTCTGCACCGAGCCCTTGCCGAACGACCGGGTGCCGATCAGCGTCGCGCGCTTGTGATCCTGCAGCGCGCCGGACACGATTTCCGACGCCGAGGCGGAGCCGCCATTGATGAGCACGACCAGAGGCTTGCCTCCCGACAGGTCGCCGCCCGGCTTGGCGTCGAACCGTTGCGTCTCGTCGGGGGTGCGCCCGCGGGTCGAGACGATCTCGCCCCGGTCGATGAACGAATTGACGACATCGATCGACTGGTCGAGCAGGCCGCCGGGATTGTTGCGCAGATCGAGGATGTAGCCCTTGAACTTGTCGGCTGGAATCTCGGTATGGAGCTTGTCCATCGCCGCCTTCAGGCCGTCTTCGGTCTGCTCGGTGAACTGGGTGATGCGGATGTAGCCGATGTCGCCGTCCTCGACCTTCGAGCGCACCGACTGGACGTGGATGAGCTCGCGGACGACGGTGAACTCCTTGACGTCCTTCTTCGGGCCCCGGACGACCTTGAGCTTCACCGGCGAGTTGATCGAGCCGCGCATTTTCTCGACCGCCTGATCGAGCGTCAGCCCTTGCGTCGGCTGGTCGTCGATCGCGGTGATGATGTCGCCGGAGAGGATCCCCGCCTTGGCGGCCGGCGTGTCGTCGATCGGCGTCACGACCTTGATCAGGCCGTCCTCCTGCGTCACCTCGATGCCAAGGCCGCCGAACTCGCCCTTCGTCTGGACCTGCATGTCGCGGAACTGTTTGGCGTCCATGTAGCTCGAATGGGGATCGAGCGAGGACAGCATGCCGTTGATCGCCGCGGTGATCAGCTTCGATTCGTCCGGCTTCTCGACATAGTCGTTCCGGATCTTGTCGAACACGTCGCCGAACAGGTTGAGCTGCCGATAAGTGTCCGCAGCCGCGGCATAGGCGGCCGGGCTCATATACATGAGCGCCTGCGGCGCCGTGGCGGCGGCCGCGGCTCCCAAAACGACTCCAACTCCCAAGTAGCCAGCTTTACGAATCATCCGCGCGCCTTCTCGATGTCTGACTTCGCCCACCACGGCCCCGGATCAATCGCAGTACCGTCCTTGCGCAGCTCGATATAGAGCACCGGCCGCGATCCGCCAACTGCTGCGGCCGCCGCCATGCGGGCGGATCCCTCGCCCATGACGCCGACCGGTTCTCCCGCGAGGACGAACTCGCCGGACTGGACATTGATTCGATCCATGCCGGCGAGCAGGACATAATATCCTCCGCCGGCGTCGATTATCAAGAGTTGCCCGTAACTCCTGTACGATCCGGCGAAAAGGACCGCGCCGTCCGCGGGCGCGGAAACGGTCGCCCCCGCGGGCGTCCCCAGCAGGACCCCCCGCTCCGTCCCTCCAAGTTCGTCCGGGTCGCCGAACGCCTTCAGGATCGTCCCGGCGGCGGGCAGAGGCGCCTGCCCCTTGGCGTCGGCGAAGGCGATTTCAGGCTTGAGGCGCCCGGGGTCGGCGCCGCGCGCCGCCCGCGCCCTCTCCTCGATGTCGGTCGCGACCGCGACCTTGGCGGCATGAGCCGCGGCCGCCGCGGCGATGCGGGCGGCCTTTTCGCTGTCCAGCCGGGCGATCAGATCCTTGAGCGACGTCGCCCGTTTGGCGAGTTCGTCCGCGCGCTCATGCTGGGAGCCCAGCGCATCCTGAGCCGAGGCCAGCGACTGCTGGCGGGCGTCGATCAGCGCGGCGAGGCGCGTCTTGTCGAGCGCAAGCGCCTTTCCCCTTTCGGTGAGCTCGTCGCGCTCCCTCCCGATCGACTCCCGCGTCCTGGCGAGGGCGTCAAGATCGTGGCGCGCCGCTTCGACCTCCGACTTCAGTTCCGGAATGAGCGACCCCATCACCGTCGCCGCGCGCACCGCCTCCGCCATGTCGCCGGGCTTGACGAGAATGGCGGGGGGAGGATTGGCGCCCATCCGCTGGAGGGCGGCGAGCACGTCCCCGATCACCGCCCGCCTCCGCGCGAGCGAGCCCGTGAGCTGGGCGGCCGCGACGCTGAGACTCGTGAGCTTGTCAGTGGCTGCCGCCGCCCCGCGCTCGGCGTCCTGCACCTTGGCGGTGGTGTCGATGAGCGCAGCGGCCAGACGCGCGCGATCGGCGCCAATGGATTGGATTTCGGCCTCGATCGCCCGGCGCTGATCCTCCGACTGGCGCAGCGTATCCTCGACCCCGCGCAGCTCCATTTCGGTATTCGCGCGCTGCTGGTCGGACGCTGCGGGCGGAGGATTCGCAGGCGCGGCCGGGTCGGCGAGCGCGCCCCACGCCGCGCCGAGCGAGGCTGCCAGAGCCGCGGCCCCCGATCCTATTCGCCCGATCCGGCTCAAGCGTTGGGACATGCGCGGTGAGGACCACCAAATTGAGCCAATATCGCGGCGCTCAGCGACGATGATAGGGGTGGCCGGCGAGAATCGTCATCGCCCGATAGAGCTGTTCGCCGGCCATCACCCGGATGAGCTGGTGGGGCCAGGTCATCGAGCCGAAACTGACGATCCGGTGAGCGGCGGGCCTTAGCGACGGGTCGAGGCCGTCCGGTCCGCCGATCGCGACCGCATAGGCGGGCCGCGACGCGTCCCGCGCCCGGCCGATGTCATGGGCCCACTCCTCGCTGGTCGCCGACGGCCCTCGCTCGTCGAGCAAGACCAGCGCGGCGCCCTGGACCACAGCGGCGAGAATCCCCCTGCCCTCCTCCGCCCGCCGTTCGTCCGCCCGGCGCGCCCGAGATTCGCGGATCTCGCTGAGATCGACGCCGGCGAGGCCCGCGCCTCGCGCAGCGTCAGCCATCCGCTTGAAATAGCGATCGAACAGCAAACGCTCCGGCCCCGCCTTCAGTTTGCCGACGCAAACCAGCGCGAGGCGCATCGGTCAGGCCTTGGCCTGCTCTCCCGGCCGATCAGCGCTCCACATCTTCTCGAGGTTATAGAACCGCCGGACATCCGGCCGGAAGATGTGCACGATGGCGTTCTGCGCGTCGAGCAGCACCCAGTCGCAAAGCGGCGTTCCTTCAACTTTCGGTGAAGGATAGCCGGCGTCACGGCAGGCTCTGACCACCCGGTCGGCGATCGCGCCAACATGCACGCTCGAACGGCCGGAGGCGATGATCATGCGATCGGCGAGGGTCGTCCGGCCGAGAAGATCGATCGAGACGATGTCTTCGGCCTTGGCGTCCTCGAGTCCTTCAACGATGATCTGCGACAAAGGATCGGCCGTCGGCGAGCTATCGGAGGCGGCCGGGCTGCGAACGTCGGGCGCCGCAGCGGAGTGAGGCATGAGGTTCAGCGTCGCGTTCCTCTTCACGCGGGGTCGATTCGGACCCGCGCATACCCAAAAGATGCGACCACCGGCTCCGCATTTCAAGCGCCCGCGTCGCGCGGGCGTTCACATCGTCAACACGACCTTGCCGATATGGTCGGCGCTCTCGATCCTTTCATGCGCCTTCGCGACCTCCGCGAGGGGAAAGACGGAATCGATCACCGGCCGGCAGCGTCCCGCCTCCAGGAGCGGCCAGACCTTGGCCCGCAAAGCCTCGGCGATCACGGCTTTTTCCGCGGGCGAGCGGGGGCGCAGGGTGGAGCCCGTATGGGTAAGACGCTTGACCATGATCGGCCTCAAATCGACCGTCGCCTTTTGGCCCTTCAGAAACGCGATCTGGACGATGCGCCCATCCAGCGCCGCCGCCGCATAATTGCGCTCGACATAGTCGCCGCCGACCATGTCGAGGATGACGTCGGCGCCCCTGCCGCCGGTCAGGCGCAGCGTCTCGGCGACGAAATCCGCCTTCGCGTAGTTGACGCCGAGATCGGCGCCGAGCCGCTCGCAATAGGCTGCTTTCTCGTCCGATCCCGCCGTGGCGACGACCCGCGCCCCGAACGCCCTGGCGAGCGCGATCGCGGTCGTGCCGATGCCGGACGTCCCGCCGTGCACCAGCAGGGTTTCGCCGGCTTTCAAGGCCCCGCGGGCGAAGACATTGGTCCAGACGGTGAAAGTGGTCTCCGGGATGGCCGCCGCCTCGACGGCCGTGAAGCCGGCTGGAATGGGCAGCGCGTTGGTTTCATGAGCGACGCAATAGTCGGCGTACCCCCCGCCTGGGACCAGCGCCGTCACCCGCGCGCCCACGCGGTGGACCGCGGCGTTCGGCCCGAGCCTCACGACTTCGCCGGCGATTTCGAGGCCGAGCACATCGGTCACGCCGGGCGGCGGGGGATAGTTGCCCTGGCGCTGATGGACATCGGGCCGGTTGACGCCGGCGGCCTCGACCCGGACGAGAACCTCGCCATCCGAGGGAACCGGGCGCGGGCGCATTTGAATTTCGAGCGCCTCCGGTCCGCCCGGACGGGGCGCGACGACGGCGCGCATTCTCTCGTTTTGGTCAGCCACCCGATGCTCTCCGCATGTCCGCCGGTTTTCCCGCCCTGGCCGCTTTCCGTCAATCGCCGACCGCGGAGGCGGTCGCGCCGTCCTTCGCCGGCGCGGCGCGAAAAGCGGGAAGCGCCTCCGCGCGGGCTGAGAACGCCGCGAGATTGGGATAGCGGTCTAGTTCCACTACGTCGGCCAGAAAGGCGCGAGCGAAGCCGAAGGCGCAGACGACGGCAATGTCGGCAACGCCCATGTCCCCGCCAATCCATGCCCCTCCGGGCAGTTCGGCGTCCAATGCCTCCAGACCCGCGGTCAACTGGCCCATGACCCGGTCGATCCATGGCCCATGCTGCTTTTCAGCCGGGCGCAGCGCGCGCTCATAGTGGCGCTGCACCGCCTTTTCCATGACGGTCAGCGCAACGCCGGTCGCCCGCAGCGCCGCCAAGCGTTCAGGCGCCTTCGCTGGGGTCAGCGCCGCGATGCGCGGATCCGCGCCGGCGAGGTAATCGAGGATGACGTTCGAATCCATCAGCGCAACGCCATCATCGGTGAGGAGGGTCGGCGCTTTCAGGAGGGGGTTGAGCCGCGAAAACTGATCGATGTGCCGGAAGAGCGAAATTGGCCGATGTATAAACGGAGCTTTGGCGACGATCAGCGCAATCGCGATCCGACGCACATAAGGCGAATCAAGCATTCCGATGAGCTGCATAAGGTCTCCTCGCTGGCGAGCCGCCGAGTTAACGAATAAGGAGCAGGCAAAAAGCAAGGGGGAAGCGGAGAATTCCGGCCGGAGGGCCAAGCTTGCGCTCGCCGCCCATGCGCGGTAACTAGCATGACAGCACGTCCGAGCGAATCGCGGGCGTCAATCGCGGGCGAAATACAAAAGGGCGACATAGCAGTTTGACGACCCTGGCGGCTGCCTTTCCGCGGCTGGGCTCCCGCGGCGACCGCTCGACGGCCGGCCCCGACCTTGGAGTCGAGCCGCCGATTCGATTGGGCGACGATCGGCTCGACCGCAATGAGCGGCGGAGCGCCTCGCTCCGGTGGCTCGCCGGCGCGTCGCTGGCCGGTCTCTGCGGCGTCACCCTGATCGGGGCGGCGCTCTATCTCGATCTCGACAGTGAGACCGATTTCGCCGAGGCCCCGGAATTCGCCGCGCCGGCGCGCCCCGCCGACTCGCAGGGGACGGGCGTCAACCCGATGAAGGGCGATCGGCTCCTCAGGCCCGTCGACATTGTCTCCGACAAGCAGACGTTCAAGGCGCCGGTGACCATCAAGGTCGGCGACCGCGAGGTGGTGAAAGCCCGACCCTTCACCCGTCTTGAGACCACGCTGACCCTGACCCCGACCGGGTTCGCCGACGCGGTGCCGCCATTCAACCCCCTCAAGATCACCAGCGGGGGCGCGGACGTCGCCGAGCCGCCGCCCGATCCCGGCCCGGTTCAGGACAACGCGGAGGTGACGTTCCGCGTCCAGGATCTCACCCCGGCCGATGCGGACCACATTTCGGGGGAACTGACGCCGGCCGAGGCGGAAGCGCAGGTGGTCGAGACGCTCAAGGCGTCCGTCGACACGCAAAAGGCGCCGACGGCGTTGCCGCCGCAGATTCTGCTGGCCCGCACGAGCCGGGCGAGCCAGGCTTTGCGCGAGCTCTCCGCCTACGCGACCGTCGGCAGCGTTTCTCCCAGCACGCCCTTCGCCTCGATCGAAGTGCGGATGATTCCCGAAAACGTGACCAACGTGGTCAAGTCGAACCCGGACGACGCATCGCCAAGCGAGAAGCTCGTTCAAATGCGCCATGGCGAGAGTTTCGAGGACGTGCTCAATGCCAATGGCGCGAGCCCGGACGCCGCCGCGGCCATACTGGCGGCGTTCGGTCTCAAGCACGGCGAATCGCCGGTCGGCGAGGGCCAGAAGATCATTCTCCTGCCGCAGGAGCCGGCGGTTCGGGGAGAAAAACCCGGAATCGCGCGGGTCTCGGTCTACGCCGACGACCAGCTCAAGGCGACGGTCGCGGTCACCGACAGCGGCGCCTACAAGCCGGTCACGCTCAGCGCCGGACAAGGGCCACGAAAGCCCAGGGCGCCCGACGACGAGAGCGCCGGCGCCGGCATGAGCCTTTATGAGAGCCTCTACGAGACAGAGCTCAAACAGGGCGTGCCCCGATCGATCATCGACGTGATGACGCGGGTGTTCGCCAACGATGTCGATTTCCAGCGCGCCACGGCGCCGGGCGATTCGATCGAGGCGTTCTACTCCGATCCCGACGACATCAATCCGCGGCCGGAGCTGTTGTGCGCTTCGATGACGGTGCGCGACCAGACCTTCAAGTATTACCGCTTCGAGACGCCCGACGACAACATGGTCGACTTCTACGACGAAAACGGCCGCTCGACCCGGAAGTTCCTGCTGCGCAGGCCAATCGCCGAGGGCGAGCTGACCTCGCCGTTCGGCATGCGCTTTCATCCGATCCTGCATTATTCGCGCATGCACACCGGCGTCGACTGGGCGGCGCCGATCGGCACCCCGATCTTCGCCGCGGGCAATGGAACCATCATCCAGGCCGACTGGGACTCGGGATATGGACGGCGGGTCGAGATCCAGCACGCCAACGGATACGTGACCACCTACAACCACATGTCAGGCTTCGGCCGCGGGATCGCCGATGGCGTGCACGTCGTCCAGGGTCAGACCATCGGCTATCTCGGCGAAACCGGCCTCGCGACCGGCCCGCACCTGCATTACGAGGTGATCATCAACGGCAACTTCGTCGACCCGATGGCGATCAAGCTGCCGCGCACCCGCGAGTTCGACGGCAAGATGCTGGCGGCATTCAAGCGCGAGCGCGACCGCATCGACGCGCTGATGGCCGAGTCCCCGTCGGCCGCCGCGATGGCGTCGGCGAAGCCGGCGTCCGCGTCTGCCGCCGCGACCGCCGAGCTTCAACTGAACTCGACTGCAAGTCCGCCTGCGGCGCCCGCGCCGAACCCCAGCGCGGCCCGAACTTCGCCCGGGCTCAAGCCGGTTCCGCGCAGTTCGGCCAGCGACACCGATTGACGGCTTTTCGACAGTTTCGTTCCGCTCGCATCGACAACCAGCCGGTGGTGCCGATAACGCGGCTCGGGCAAGCCAAGCAGCGCCTGCAAGAGCCGGTGGACCGCGGTCGCGGCCAGGAGGTCGCGCCCGCGCACGACGTCGGTCACGCCCTGCAACGTGTCGTCAACCGTGACCGCCAGATGATAGCTCGCCGCAAGATCGCGGCCGGAGAGGACTACGTCGCCCCAGAGTTCCGGCGCCGCCGGATGCGGCGAGGGAGCGGCGCCCTCGCCATATTCCATCCAGCGAAGACGCTTCGGTCCGGCTTCGAGCGCGCGGCGCATGTCGAGGCGGAACGCCGCCTTGTCGCCGCGGGCGAGACGGTCGCGTCTCTCCGCTGCGGAGAGCGCGCGGCAGGTTCCGGGGTAGAGCGGCGCGCCATCCGGATCGCGGCCGGCGGAGGCGCGCGCGATCTCCGAGCGGCTGCAAAAACAGGGGTAGACGAGGCCACGGCCGTCGAGACGCGCGAGCGCCGCCGCGTAGTCGCCGCCATGCTCGCTCTGCCTGCGCGGCGGCTTGGGAAAGCGAAGCCCAAGCCAGGCGAGGTCGTCGGCAATCGCCGCCTCGAAGCGCGGCTTGCAGCGGGTGCGATCCAGGTTCTCGATGCGCAGAAGGACGAGCCCGCCGGTCTTCGCGGCGAGGCGCTCGTTCATGAGCGCGGAATAGGCGTGGCCGAGATGAAGCGCTCCGTTCGGCGAAGGCGCGAACCGGAAAACAGGCGACGTCGCGGGAATGTCAGCGGCCATGGCGGCGAAGCGGAACCTTAAGCCCGGCGCGCGAGCAAGGCGACGTCCTCGGGGACCGAAAAAACGGGTCTACCATCCCGGCCCCCCGATCGCCGACGAGGCGGCGTTGAGCCAAGCCGCCGAGCGTCTGCGCGCCAAGGACCCGGAGCTCGTCGACCTCCTGATCGCGACCGGCGGCCCGCCGCCGCTTCGCCGCAGGGAAGCAGGCTTTGCGGGACTGGCTGCGATCATCGTCGCACAGCAAGTGTCGACCGCGAGCGCAACCGCCATCTTCGCGCGATTGCAGGCGCGCATCGCGCCCCTCGAGGCGACGGAGATCGCCAGGGCGACGGAAGAGGACTTGCGCGCCTGCGGTTTGTCGAACGCCAAGATCCGCGCGTTGCGCGCGGCGGCGCAGGCGATCGTCGAGGGCGGCCTCGACCTCAAGGGTCTCGGCGGTCTCGACGCCGAGGAGGCGCATAGGGCGCTGGTCAAGGTCAAGGGCGTGGGCCCATGGACGGCGGACATTTTCCTCCTGTTCTGCCTCGGCCATCCCGACGCGTTCCCGGCCGGCGACCTGGCGCTGCAGGAAGCCGCCCGGGTCGCCCTCAACCTGAAGCGGCGCCCCGACGCCGCGAGGCTCGAGCGGATCGCCGAACGCTGGCGACCCTTGAGAGGCGTCGCCGCCCGGATGCTCTGGGCCTATTATCGGGGCGTCAAGGCGCGCTCGGGGATGGCCCTGGCCGACGGTTCACGCTAATCGAGACGCCGATCAACCCGGAGCCAGATCTGATGAGCGCCGTCCTGGACGGGCCCCGTATCCCGGCGGCCGCCGGCCGAACCAGCCAGCTGGTGGCGTTCCTCCACGGCTATGGCGCGGACGGCGCCGATCTCATCGAGATTGGGCGTCAATGGCGCGCGATCCTGCCCGAGGCGGCGTTCGTCTCGCCCCACGCGCCCGAGCGCAGCGCGGCCGCCCCGATGGGCCGCCAGTGGTTCGCCCTCTCCAATCGGCCGCCCGAGGACCCCGCTGGCGCCCAGGAGCGATGGAACGGCGCGGTGAAGGCGCGAGGCGCGATCGACGCTTTTCTCGACGCCGAGCTTGAGCGGCTCGGCCTCGACGAATCGAAGCTGGCGCTGGTCGGCTTCAGCCAGGGCGCGATGATGGCGCTGCATGTGGGCCTGAGGCGTCCCCGCGCGCCTGCGGCGATCCTGGGTTTTTCCGGTCTCCTGATCGGGCCCGAGCAGCTCGCCGAAGCGACGGCGCGCGATGCGCGGGGCGCGCCTCCGCCCATCCTGCTGGTCCACGGCGAGCAGGATCCGATGATCCCGTTCGAGGCGATGTTCATGGCGGCGGAGGCGCTGGCGGGGGCGTCGATCCCGGTCCAGTGGCACCTCTCGCTCGGGATCGGCCATGGGATCGACGGCGAGGGCCTGCGGCAGGGCGGGCTTTTTCTCGCCAGGGCTTTCGCCGATCGCAGGCGCTGAGCGCGTTCCCCGGACGCGGAGCCGGAGGGCGCAGACAACGGGTCGCCCGCCCCCGCGCTTCTGCGCAAGCGCCGCTTTTTCAAAGCCCTCAATGACGCAGCCCGTGGCGAGCCGCCGCGCCCCCTCGCCGCGCGCCCGTCCCGTTCCGGAGTGTGATCCAGATCACAGCGGACCCTGCGGAAGGGGGTTAACACACAGTTAAGGAATTGGAAGGACTTGCGTCATGAAGAGGATCCTGGTCGCAGTCGCCTGCCTCCTCCCCTTCGCGCTGGCTGCCGAAGCGGGGATCAACCGGCACTCTCCGGAGGCGGCGGTCAAGGCGGCTTACGCGGCCGATGAAGCGGCCATTCAGGGTCGCGGCCCAGGCGTCATGGACGACAACACGCTGAGGGCGCGGTTCTTCTCGCGCTCGCTGTTGCGCTCGATCGCGGCGGACGAAGTCATTGCCGGGCGCGATGCGCCGGCCGCGCTCGTCCGCGATCCGTTCAGCGACGAGGCGCCCCACCTGGTGGCGCTGAGCATCGCTCCGGTTTCGGAAGGTCACGACCAAGCCAGGGTTCTGGCCGAATTCGCCCGCGGCGACGGCGCGCGCGAGCAACTCACCTACACCATGGTGTTCGAACGCGGCGAATGGCGCATCGACGACATCG